>JBBKVZ010000326.1:0-3860 GCA_037968715.1 Pseudomonas sp. | reverse complement strand
GCTTGGAGCGCTGGCAAGCCGGGCGCTCAACAACGGTGGATGGCGCGCTGCTGCTGGGGGGTGACGGTGCCCTGGCGACTGCCGCCAGTGCCTGCCTGAACAAACTCACCAACGACACTTACAGCAGCGCCGAGGGCGCTTTTGGCCTACCACGCTGGACCGCCGAGCACGGCCCAAAACTTAAGGCGCTGATTTTCGATGCCAGTGAACTGAGCACTTTCGAGCAGCTCATTGAGCTGCGCGATTTCTTTCAGCCGGCGTTTAAAGGCTTGGGCAAATGTCCGCGCGTAGTGATTTTGGCCCGCCCACCGGAAAGTCTAAAAGAGCCGATCGCCGCCAGCGTGCAACGCTCCCTGGAAGGCTTCAGCCGCTCGTTGGGTAAAGAAATTCGCCGGGGCGGCAGCGTGCAACTGCTGTATGTCGGCAAGGGCGCCGAAGACCAGTTGGAAGGTGCCTTGCGCTTCTTCCTGTCGCCAAAAAGCGCTTATGTCTCTGGCCAAGTGCTGCGTTTAAGCCCCTGCGCCACTCAGGTAAAAGACTGGACCCGCCCACTGGCCGGCCAGACCGCCCTGATTACCGGCGCCAGCCGCGGCATAGGCGCGGCGATCGCCGAAGTGCTGGCCCGCGACGGCGCCAAGGTGGTGCTGCTGGACGTGCCGCAAGCCAAAGACGCTCTTAACGCCTTGGCCGCTCGCCTTGGTGGCCGTGGTATCGCACTGGATATTTGCGCCGCCGATGCCGGCGCACAATTGGTCGAGGCGCTGGCCGATGGCGTCGATATTGTGGTGCACAACGCCGGCATCACCCGCGACAAAACCCTGAAGAACATGAGCGATGCGCTCTGGGACTCGGTGATTAACGTCAACCTGCGCGCCCCGCAAGTGCTCACCCAAGCCCTGCTGGACGCCGGCAAACTGCGCGACAACGGCCGCGTGGTGCTGCTCGCATCCATCAGCGGCATCGCCGGCAACATGGGGCAAACCAACTACGCGGTGAGCAAGGCCGGCCTGATCGGTTTGGCGGCGGCTTGGGCACCCACTTTAGCCAAGCGCGGCATCAGCCTGAATGCGGTCGCTCCCGGTTTTATCGAAACGCAAATGACCGCCGCCATTCCCTTAGGGATTCGTGAAGCCGGCCGGCGGATGAACTCCATGAGCCAAGGCGGCCAACCGCAAGACGTCGCCGAAGCAGTGGCTTGGTTCGCCCAACCCACCAGCGGCAGCGTTACCGGCCAAGTGTTACGCGTGTGCGGGCAGAGTTTGCTGGGCGCTTAACAACGCCCCATAGGGTGGGCTTCAGCCGATCAATCCGTGGCAATCGGTGGGCCGAGGCCCACCCTACACGCTATGTTCAAGTTGGTAGGGTGGGCTTCAGCCCACCGCCGCGTGATAACGGGCTTGCTAGCTTTTGCTTTCCCGGCCGCGGCGGCGGAACTCCACTGGGGTTTCGCCGACCCAGCGTTTGAAGGCGCGATAGAAAGTGCTTGGCTCAGAGAAGCCGGTGCGCTCGACTATCACTTCGATGCGCTCGTCGGTATTGAGCAGCAGGTCTTTGGCCAAGCGGCAGCGATAGTCGGTAATTAGGTCGTTAAAACGCACGCCGGCCACCGCCAACCGCTCACGTAAACGCCGTGCAGGCATATTCAGGCGCGCTGCCACTTGTTCCAAGGTGGCGCCACTGTCGACCAGCAACTCGGCAATCAGCTCACGGACTTTACGCACCAGATCCAGTCGCTCAACTTCGGCCAACTGGCGGCGGGCCATCGACTCGTGCATTTGCAACAACTCGGGCGCGGCATGTCGGGAGGCTTTTTGCAGCACGCTGGCGGCGAAGATCAAGCAGTAGCGCGATTGCTCAAAAGCCACCGGGCAACCATAGGCCTGCAGGTAGCGCTCGGTGGGCGCGGCTTGCGGGTGAGTAAACTGCACCTGCTGCGGAACAAAGTCGCCCTCGGTCAGCGCACTAAACATGCGAATTACCGCACCGGCGAGCATCTCCGAAAAATGCCGTGGCACCTCGGGGCTCATCCCCAGCACTAACGTTGCCACGTCGCCGTCCACCTCCAGCTTGGCACTCATACCGTCGGAGAGCAGGCGTACGTAGCGCAGCGCATGGCGCAGACCATCGCCGAAGGTTTCACTGGAGAGAAACATATATTCCAGCAATAGGCCGTGGAAGGCCGGCAGGTGCTGGGACAAATGCAGGCCTACATGCTCGTCGCCGCACTCCTCGGCAGCCACCTTCCAGAACAGCACTTGCGCCATGTGCGGGTAGCGCCCGCTGGGCAAGGAACCTTCGGTCAGACCCAGGCGTTTGAGCACGCGGTCGGGGTCGGCGCCACTGGCGCGCAGCGCGTCGAACGCAAGACGCATCAGCGCCACATCATCGGTCAAGTCACGCATGCTAAGAGTTCTTATTTAGGCCAAGGCGCGGTCATCTTATGCAGCTTTAGCGCCGCGGCTCAAGGCCCGATTGCCTTTACGGCAGATTGACTGGCCTGCCAATTTGCCCTTGCCCCACGGCCAATGCCGTTGCGGGGCAAGCCGCTAAGCTGCAGGTAACATCTATCTAGGAACTTATTTATGCCCAGTCAATGGCGCGACCTTGCCAGCCCTCCCGCCCTGCCCGGCCTGTTTTTACGCGCAGCTTGTCGGCGCGGGATTCGCGGCAAGCAACTGCCAGACTTGGGTGTGCGCTGCGAGCTAAGCGTCGATCCCAAACATCTGGCCCGCTACCGCAAGGCCTGTGGCATTGCCGACAGCGGTTATCTGCCACCGGCCTATCCGCATATTTTGGCCTTTGCGCTGCAGATGCAATTGCTCACCGACCCCGCATTCCCGCTGCCTTTACTGGGTTTGGTGCATGTGGCAAATAACATCCGAGTGGTGCGCCCGCTGGGTGGCCTGGGGCCATTCACGGTCAGCGTGCAGTTAGGCGAGTTGCAGCCACACAGTAAGGGCGCGGTGTTCAACCTGATTACTCGCTTAGAAGACCAGCTCGGGCTGCTCTGGGAAGGTGAAAGCCGCATGCTCTGCCGTGGCCTGCAACTGCCCGGCGTGGCCGAGCAGCAACCCACTGCAGCCGCATTGCCACTTGAGCCGCTGGTTAGCTGGCCAGCCCCAGCCAATACCGGGCGCCGTTATGCGCGCGCGGCCGGCGACTACAACCCGATTCACCTGTTTGCCTGCACTGCAAAACTGTTCGGCTTCCCACGCGCCATTGCCCATGGCCTGTGGCACAAGGCGCGCGCCCTTGGCGAGCTGAGCAAGCACCTACCCACGGCCGGTTATGAACTCTCGGTGCGCTTTCAACAGCCACTGCTGCTGCCCGGCGAAGTGACCCTGCTGGCCAGCCCTGCCGACACCAGCGGCCAGTTGAGTTTGCAAGGTCGCGATGGCTGCGTGCATATGAGCGGGCATTGGCAGCCGCTCAAGTAACCGCGCCGGTAAAAATAACCACGCCGATTTAGCCCCGGCCGGCGCGGCAAACCTTGCAGCGCGGCACACAAGGCTTGAAGCTATGCGCCATTAAGGAGTGGCGCATGAACATCAGCGAATTGACCCGGCGTTTACACGCGATCCGCGACCAGAATGACTGGCAGCGTTTTCACAATCCAAAAAACTTGGCCATGGCCGCCAGTGTAGAAATGGCTGAGCTGGTGGAAATATTCCAGTGGTTGGAGCCCAACCAAGCGCGCGATTTGTCTGCCGCCCAGCGCGAACACGCCGGCCAAGAAGTGGCCGACATCCTTATGTACCTGACGCTGCTATGCAGTGAATTGGGCATCGATATGGAACAAGCCCTGCAAGCCAAACTGCTCGATAACGAACAGCGGTTTGCCGTATGAGCGCGCCTGACGA
>JBBKVZ010000325.1:0-7826 GCA_037968715.1 Pseudomonas sp. | reverse complement strand
GAGCCTAGTCGCAACAGGGCCAACAGCCGCCGATGCGCCAACCGATGTCGGTGCAGCCATGGCCGCACTGGCCGCGCTAGTCGGCGCAGTGACACTCGCCCGAGCAGTCAGCGATGCGCGCGTGGCCGAGCAAATAGCCAGCGCAACTGAACGCATGCTGCTGCCCACTCAGTTCGCCAAGGCCATGTTGTAGGGACGCGCAACTTACAGTGCATATACGCCAGCGGCATACCACTGATTGCGCGCCTCGTCTGGATGTCACGCATAAAAAATGCCCATATCTTACGATATGGGCATTTCCTACATCTTCAACTCAGACCGTTAGGCTTTCGCACGGCCTACTAGGCCGCTGTTTCACGTGTGCAACTAACGAATTGAACTGGGCAGACTGGAATTTACTAAGGCAGCTCTCCAAAGGAAAGCAGCAGCCTGCACCTTTTCACTTGTTAGTATTTACTACGCAAACTTTGCCAATTTTTGCTGGCGACGACGAGCGCTCGCACCGATAAGCCCCAAACCGGCCAGCAACATGGCCAGGCTCTCTGGCTCTGGTACAGGCGAGATAGGGGCGCCTCCGATCGTGATACCGTCAAATGCGAGGCCAGAGTTATAGCCGCTATCGAGGAAATTGATAACACCAAACTCCAAGATATAACTGCCCGCTGAAGCCAATGTATAGGCAGACGATACCCAGCCAGTGTAGCCACAACCACTGGAGTAGCAGGTGCCACTGCTACCAGCCAAGGCGCTCCACGATGGTGCGCCAGCGATAATAGGCGAAGCATCAACCGTGGCATTTGTTGCTGGCAGACCAAAACCAGGTACTGTGTTGCCACTGGTGGTGGTGCGAGCAGTAAACAGCATGGCGGCCTCGCTCAGATCAGCATTGAGCAGTCGAGCCCAGCCGTAATCCGCATAGCCAGCTCCGTCACTAGTGACGTAGTTGAATTTAAAATTAAGTAACTCACCAGCTAAGGCACTGAAGGTGTTCGAGCGCAATACTGAACCGTTCCGGTTGCCAGACAGGGCAAATGGGCTAACGCCATTCACACCGCCAGCTGTGGATACATAGCCGTATTGTGTGCCACCACCAGGGGCAAGTGTAACCACGCCATTGGCTGCTGAAGTCCCGAAATTTCCGCTGCCAGTCCATCCTGAAGGTAGGCCGTCATTAAAGTTTGCTGATGCGCCTTGCGACAGCAGAGCCACTGTGGCGGCAGCAAGAATACGTGTCGATAGTTTCATGTAAAGTCCTTTTGGTTCCTGGGGTTTTTTGCGTACTCATGGCGGCTCAATAGTCCATTATTGATAGGGTATTTAAGCGCATGAGCCTTATTATGACATATTCAGTAACAGTGCAAGTAGTGATAGCCGCAGACGCTTAGGCACCTAAACCCGGGGCAAGACGCCCCCCCCCCGGAAACGGCTAGACCCTAAGCCCAGAGACCTGTCGGCATACTGTATGCCCGAGCAGCAAAAACTGCGGATCTCCCCCTCATGAACACCGCCAAATCCAACGTTGTAAAACTGCTCAGAGAACATGAACTGTCGGTCTAGCGCGTGTAGAGAATCATCAAGTCCACTAGCGCACAGAAAACCAAAGGCGCACTTTTTCAAGACTCCGAATTAGGCTGAAGTTGACTGGGCGCAACCACCTAGCGAAATTGCCGAGACCGACAATGTCACCCTGCTCCATCGCGACGAGACGATAGTAGCGTAAGGTTTTTGGGTACTGCTACACCAAGCCATACCCGCACGTACAACTGGATTGTTTGCCAGAGCGCCGCACGACGACAATCTCAAGAAACTATCAAGCCATTTGCGACCACACTGATCGCTTGATCCGCACGATCCTTCATCTGGCCGTTCTGTTCTGTAACTTAGGACATGGCCGCGCTAGTCGGCGCAGTGACACTCGCCCGAGCAGTCAGCGATGCGCAAGTGGCCGAGCAAATAGCCAGCGCAACTGAGCGCATGCTGCTGCCCACTCAGTTCGCCAAGGCCACCGCGTAAAGGTGCCTAGCGATGCGCTGAACAGTTCGCAGCGCCGCAACTAACCGCCACTACGCTGCAGCCGATAAAATGCAGCAGCGCCACTCTCAGGCACTCACGAGCACCGCGCAGCGCCCCAATCTTGGCCAGAGAGACAGAAATCTGTTAGGCTAGCCCAGCAACAACGTTCCGCACTGCTGGCAAAAATGCCAAATTAAACACCCCGCTGTTCCCCGCTGCGCCGTTTACACCCGCCACTGCCTAAGCAGTCAATCCGTACAAATAAGTCGTATTTACGACGCCATTTGCCAAGGAACCCCGAATCATTATGCGTTCAAAGTCTAGGCCCTTGCGGTCCAATTCCTGTCTCGACCCACTCGGCTAAATCGATGCTGATTGAGTGGCGAGCAGAGCTGCTGTAACGGCATGCGCCGCAGCCCATAGACCTAGGTTCTTACTGCCCACGAGCAGTCTGCAGGTAAGTGTTAATCCGGTGTTTTGCCCCTGACTTACGTTTGCCCTAGCTGGACATAATGACTCGGCAATTGTCCTGCCGATGCCCACCGCTTTAACGAGCCGTGCCCTATTGATTCGCAAGGAATTTGCCCATGAAAAGTTGTACATCATTGCTATTGGCTGCATCCCTGAGCTTGCCCGTTCTGGCCCAAGCCAACGAACCTGAGTCCTGCGCTTTAGTGCGTTTCGCTGACGTCGGCTGGACCGACATCACCGTAACCACCGCGGTGACCAGCGAGGTACTCAAGTCGCTGGGTTACCAAACCAAGACCAACCTGTTGTCGGTGCCGGTGACTTACCGTTCAATGCAGAACAAGGACATTGATGTGTTCCTCGGCAACTGGATGCCGACCATGGAAAACGACATCAAGGCTTACCGCGACAACGGCAGCGTAGAAACCCTGCGCGCCAACCTAGAAGGCGCCAAGTACACCCTGGCTGTGCCGCAAGCGACCTACGATGCTGGCCTGAAAGACTTCGCCGACATCGCCAAGTTTTCCGGCAAATTGGGTAACAAAATCTACGGCATCGAGCCGGGCAATGACGGCAATCGCTTGATCCAGAGCATGATCGACAAGAACGCCTTCGACCTAGGCAAGTTCAAGGTCGTGGCGTCCAGCGAAGCCGCCATGCTCGCTCAAGTGCAGCGCGCAGAGCGACGCGACAAGAGCATGGTGTTCCTCGGCTGGGAGCCACACCCAATGAACAGCCGCTTCAAAATGCAGTACCTGACCGGCGGCGATGAGTACTTTGGCCCCGATTTTGGTAAGGCAACTATTTATACCAACGTGCGTCAGGGTTACGTCCAAGAGTGCAGCAACGTCGGCAAGCTGCTGAGCAATCTGGTATTCACCCTGGATATGGAAAACCAGTTGATGGACGCCGTGCTCAACGACAAGCAAAAGCCCAAAGTGGCCGCCAAGGCTTGGCTCAAAGCCAACCCGCAGGTACTCGACACCTGGCTGGCCGGCGTAACCAGTCGCGACGGCAAACCTGCCCTCGCCGTTGCCAAAAGCACCCTGGCGCCATAAACAGCAGCGGTGAAAACCACTGCACGTGGTTTTCACCGCCCCTGTTAAGCCCGCTGTCAGAACGCTGACGGCCCACGCTGAGCAAGGCGTGCGCCAGGCCACAAGCGCCCGACAGTTGGCCCGCGCCTGACCATTCTAACTTTGCTGGTGGACGCTAATTACCATGCTGACTGACTACAAATTACCCTTAGGCGAGTACATCGCCCAATTCGTTGAATGGCTAACCGACAACGGTGCCGATTATTTCGACGCGTTTTCTGATGGCCTGACCCTGTTGATCCAGGGCGTGACCTTCGGCCTGACTTGGTTCAATCCGCTGGTATTGATCGGCTTATTCGCCATGTTGGCGCACTTTATTCAGCGCAAATGGGGCCTTACCCTGTTCTGCGCGCTGGCTTTCCTGCTAATCCTTAACCTCGGATATTGGCAAGAGACCATGGAAACTCTGGCTCAGGTGCTGTTCGCCACCATCGTGTGCATCATCATCGGCGTGCCACTGGGCATCATCGCCGCACACAAGCCGCTGTTTTATACCTTTATGCGCCCGGTGCTAGACCTGATGCAGACGGTGCCAACCTTCGTCTACCTGATCCCCACCCTGACCCTATTTGGTCTTGGCGTGGTCCCCGGGCTGATTTCCACCGTGGTATTTGCCTTGGCCGCGCCGATCCGCCTGACCTACTTGGGCATCTGCGATGTGCCGGTAGAGTTGCTGGATGCCGGCAAAGCCTTTGGCTGTTCCAAGCGCCAACTGCTAACCCGCATCGAACTGCCCCACGCCATGCAAAGCATCGCAGCCGGGGTTACCCAATGCATCATGCTGTCGCTGTCGATGGTGGTAATCGCCGCCTTAGTAGGCGCCGACGGTCTCGGCCGGCCAGTGGTCAAAGCACTCAACACCGCCGACATCGCGCTGGGTTTTGAAGCGGGTCTGGCCATCGTGCTGCTGGCGATCATTCTCGACCGTATCTGCAAGCAACCCGACGCCAAGGTGAGGACATAAATATGAGCCTGATTCGTTTCGATAAGGTCGACGTAGTCTTCTCTAAATCCCCACAGCAAGCTCTGGCGCTGCTCGATCAAGGGCTATCGCGCGACGATATCTTCAAGCAGACCGGCCAAGTAGTCGGCGTTGAAAACGCTGACTTGGCCATTGAACGCGGCGAAATCTTCGTGCTGATGGGGTTGTCTGGCTCGGGCAAGTCGAGCCTGCTGCGCTGCATTAATGGCCTCAATCAGGTCAGCCGTGGACGCATTCTGATCGAGCATGAAGGCGAAGAAATCGACATCGCCTCCTGCTCAGCGGCCACCCTGAAGATGATGCGCACTAAGCGTATCGCCATGGTCTTCCAAAAATTCGCCCTGATGCCTTGGCTAACGGTGCGCGAGAACATCAGCCTGGGCTTGGAAATGCAGGGCCGCTCGGCCAGCGAGTGCCGCAAATTATGCGATGCCCAGCTGGAGTTGGTGGGCCTCACGCAATGGCGCGACAAACGCCCCAACGAGTTGTCCGGCGGCATGCAGCAGCGCGTCGGTTTGGCCCGTGCGCTGGCCATGGATGCCGACATTCTGTTGATGGACGAACCCTTCTCAGCACTCGATCCGCTGATTCGTCAGCAGTTGCAAGACGAGCTACTGATCTTGCAACGCAAGCTGGCCAAGACCATCGTCTTCGTTAGCCACGATCTGGACGAAGCGCTGAAGATCGGCACGCGGATTGCCATCATGAAAGAAGGCAAAATCATCCAGCACGGCCAGCCGGAAGACATCGTGCTCAACCCGGTGGATGAGTATGTGCGCCTGTTCGTCGCCCACACCAACCCGCTGAATGTGCTCTGCGGGCGCAGCTTGATGCGCAAGCTCAGCGCCTGCACGCAGGGCAACGGCGAGTTCAGCCTCGACGCCGACAGCGACTCTTGGTTTGCCTTAAACCCCGACGAGAGCCTGCTGGGCGTGCGTCAAGGCAGTACTCAGCAAGCCTTGCAGAGCTGGCACAGTGGCCAGCCACTCAGTGACCTGCAACGCCTACCGACGCTGGTAGACGTGAATATCGGCATGCGCGAAGCCCTCGATATCCGCTACCACACCGGCAACAAACTGCTCCTACAGGAGCAAAACAAGGTGGTGGGGGTAATCGGCGACAACGAGATTTACCACGCCTTACTCGGCAAAAACCACGGCTAACGGCATGTCACTGGGCAGGTAGTTTTCTACTGGCCCAATCGCTCGCGCAAACTGCACTATGGCAAATGACCAAGACAGTTTTAGACGGCGGGCTTCAGCCTTTTAGCCCATATTCAGGAGTTTTTTTATGCCTCGTTTTGCCCAGCAACAACTGTATATCGGTGGTGCCTATGTCGACGCCAGCAGCACCAGCACCTTCCAATCAATCAACCCAGCCACCGGCGAAGTGCTCGCCGAGTTGCAGTGCGCCAGCCAAGCCGATGTTGAACGGGCTGTAGCCAGCGCCGAACAAGGCCAGAAAATTTGGGCGGCAATGACCGCCATGCAGCGCTCACGGATTCTGCGTAAAGCCGTGGATATTCTGCGCGAGCGCAACGACGAGTTGGCCGAACTGGAAACCCTCGACACCGGCAAGCCACTCTCGGAAACCCGCTATGTCGACATCGTTACCGGCGCCGACGTACTTGAGTATTACGCCGGCTTAGCACCGGCCATCGAAGGCGAGCAAATTCCGCTGCGCCCTTCCTCTTTCGTGTACACCCGCCGCGAGCCGCTGGGTGTGGTGGCCGGCATCGGCGCTTGGAACTACCCGATCCAAATCGCCCTGTGGAAGTCCGCACCGGCGCTGGCCGCCGGCAACGCGATGATCTTCAAACCCAGTGAGATGACTTCGCTGACCACCTTGAAGCTGGCCGAAATCTACACTGCCGCCGGCTTGCCCGATGGCGTGTTTAACGTGCTCACCGGCCCAGGCCACGAAGTCGGCAGTTGGCTCACCGAACACCCACGGATCGAGAAAATCTCGTTCACCGGCGGCGTGCAAACCGGCAAAAAAGTCATGGCCAGCGCCTCTAGCTCATCGCTCAAGGAAGTCACCATGGAGCTGGGTGGCAAGTCGCCGCTAATCATCTTCGACGACGCCGACCTCGACCGCGCTGCCGACATCGCCATGATGGCCAACTTCTACAGCTCAGGGCAGGTCTGCACCAACGGCACTCGGGTGTTCGTGCCGCGCAGCCTACAGACGCGCTTTGAAGCCAAGATCATCGAGCGGGTTAAGCGCATCCGCCTCGGCTGCCCGCTGGATGAAAACAGCAACTTCGGCCCGCTGGTGGGCTTTGCCCATATGGCCAAAGTGCTCGGTTATATCGCCACGGGCACTGCCGAAGGCGCACGCTTGCTGATTGGCGGCGCGCGCGTGACCGACGGTGAGTACGCCAATGGCGCCTATGTCGCACCGACGGTATTCACCGACTGCACCGACCAAATGACCATTGTGCGCGAAGAGATCTTCGGCCCAGTGATGAGCATTTTGGTCTACGACGACGAAGACGAAGTGATCCGCCGAGCCAACGCCACCGAGTTTGGCCTGGCCGCCGGGGTGATCACCCAAGACCTCAATCGCGCCCACCGCGTCATCCATCAGCTGGAAGCCGGTATTTGCTGGATCAATACCTGGGGCGAGTCGGCGGCCGAGATGCCGGTCGGCGGTTACAAGCAATCGGGAGTCGGTCGCGAGAACGGCTTGGTTACGCTCAACCAATACACCCGGATCAAATCAGTGCAGGTTGAGTTGGGCGACTACAGCTCGGTGTTTTGAGGTGGTTCTGGCCCTCGTAGGGTGGGCTGCTGCCCACCACTGAAAGAGCGGATAACGGTGGGCAGCAGCCCACCCTACAAAGTGTTTACGCAGGAATGCCCCATGCCCCAGCAATACGACTACATCATCATCGGCGCCGGTTCAGCCGGCAACGTGCTGGCCACCCGGCTAACCGAAGACGCCAACGTCAGCGTACTGTTGCTGGAAGCTGGCGGCCCGGACTATCGCCTGGATTTTCGCACCCAGATGCCCGCCGCACTGGCCTTCCCGCTACAAGGCAAACGCTACAACTGGGCTTACCAAACCGACCCTGAGCCGAACATGAATAATCGGCGCATGGAGTGCGGGCGCGGCAAGGGTCTGGGCGGTTCTTCCTTGATCAATGGCATGTGTTATATCCGCGGCAACGCCATGGACTACGACGGCTGGGCGAAAACTGCAGGGTTGGAAAACTGGAGCTATCTCGATTGCCTGCCGTATTTTCGTAAAGCAGAAACCCGCGA
>JBBKVZ010000324.1:0-21522 GCA_037968715.1 Pseudomonas sp. | reverse complement strand
CCAGCGCATTCTACGCAGATTTCGCTGCTTAGCAACCCCTCATTTAAAGCTAACTTCTTGTTATACAAGGAGTTTTACGAGAGGTCTGCGCCGTAAGAGGTGCGCATAATAGCCCTTTTGACTCAGCCGTCAAGAGTTAAATGCACACAACCAGAAATCTGCCGCGTTACCTCTATATATAGAGTTGCGTTACACGCGGTTGCCACCACCGCGTTTGCTCGCTTGCAGGAGCAAGGCGCTGGCAATATCGTTTAGCGGCAGCACCTCTTCTGCGGCGCCGACAGTAACCGCTTCACGCGGCATGCCGTAGACCACGCATGTTGCTTCGTCCTGAGCGACTGTATAACCACCAGCTTGGCGTATCTCCAGCATGCCCTGAGCGCCATCTTTACCCATGCCGGTTAAAATGGCGGCGATTACGTTGCGGCCGGCGCATTGCGCGACTGAACTGAACATTGGATCTACTGCCGGCTTGTGCCGCCTAACCGCAGGCGCATCGGACAGCCGAATAACGTAGTTGGCACCGGAACGTTCAACCAATAGGTGTTTATCACCTGGCGCGATAAAAGCGTGCCCCGGCAAGATGCGCTCGCCACCCTGCGCCTCACTCACTGTTAATCGGGTTAAGCGATTAAGACGCTCGGCAAAAGAGCGCGTAAAGCCCGGCGGCATATGCTGGGTAATGACGATACCGGGGCTATTCGCCGGCATGCCGAGCAATACATCCTTAATAGCCTCAGTACCGCCGGTTGAAGCACCAATGGCAATGATCTTTTCCGTGCCAATAATGGGCCGCGGATGCCCCGCTGCCCTGGCTTCGACAGCAGGCGCTGCGGTCAACCCAGAACTGATCACCGGACGCGCCCTTACCCGCGACATACTGGCCGCTTTCAACTTGTAGCAAATTTCTTCTGCGTATGCCTGCATACCTTCACGAATGCCTAGTTTAGGTTTGGCGACGAAATCCACCGCGCCTAACTCCAAGGCGCGGAAGGTTGCCTCGGAGCCGCGTTCGGTGAGCGATGAAATCATCACCACTGGCATGGGATGTCCATGCATTAGCTTCTCAAGAAAAGTCAGCCCGTCCATACGTGGCATTTCTACGTCTAGCGTTAATACGTCTGGATTGAGTTGTTTAATCAGGTCTCGCGCAATGTATGCATCTGGCGCAAGCCCCACTAGTTCCAGCTCAGGGTCAGCTTGAATTATTTCCTTCAGTAGTGCCCGGATAAGCGCCGAGTCATCCACTACTAATACTCTTATCGCCATAGCCGCTCACTCTAAAAAAGATCGATATCGCCAGACACCGGAGATTTCTTGATGCGCATGCTGTATTCCATTTCCCGATCGAACAAGGTGGTGTTGTGCAAGCTTTTAAGCTTTTTGACCATCACACGGCCTGTCGCCGGAAAGAAGTAAACTTTGCGCGGATAGAAATCCAATAGATCCTCAGCGACTACCTGAATCTTCTCAGTCGCTAAATAGTCGCGAACAAACTCCGCATTGCGATCACCGACATTATTAGCCGTCATGCCGCGCAGCACGCTGCCGCCACCAAACACCTTGGCCTCAAAACAATTGCGCCGCGCGCCCAGCTTGAGCAGATGATTAAGCAGTAACTCCATGGCATACACGCCATAGCGCGCCGAGGCTGAAATCGGGCTAATCCCGCCATCGCTATTACCGGGCAACATAAAATGGTTCATACCACCAATACCATTCACCCGGTCACGCAAGCAGACCGACACGCATGAACCCAGCACCGTAACGATTACGATATCGCGCTGAGTGACAAAATATTCGCCAGGTAAAATCTTCACTGCCTCGCAATCAAATTGCCGGTCGTAATACGTATTGGGCGCAAGCGAACTGACGAAATCAAACTCCATGCTCAATGCCCTCTCGCTGCGGGGCGGTATACCGTACGTTCAACCAACTTAACCAAATGCGTTGCATGCACAAAGCTTTCGGAATGACCGGCGAAAAACAAACCGTCAGGCCGCAGCAGCTTGATCATGCGCTCGAGGATTTTGCTTTGCGTCGGTTTGTCGAAGTAGATCATCACGTTGCGGCAAAAAATCACATCCAGCCCTGGCGTAATGCCCCAGTCGGGATCCAACAAGTTGATCTGGCGAAACTCAATTAGCGCCTGTAACTCCTGACGCACACGCACATTACCCAGCTGCGCGCCTTTACCCCGCAAGAAGAAGCTCTTCTTACGGGCAAGCTCTAACTGTTCGACACGCTGATCCGGGTAGACTCCGGCACGCGCAGTACCGAGCACGCCAGTGTCAATATCTGAGGCAATGATAGCGACGTCTGGGGTCAAGCTACCCAGCGCCTCAATTATGGTCATGGCCAAAGAGTAGGGTTCTTCACCGGTACTCGAAGCCGAACACCAAATTCGTAATGGCCGTCGTTCACGGGCATGTTTGCGCACATGAGTGGCAAGCATGTCGAAGTGATGGCTTTCACGAAAAAACGAAGTGAGGTTGGTGGTTAGTGCATTGATAAATTGCTGCCATTCATCCTCATGCCGATCAAGGTAGCTGAAATACTCGGTAAAACTGCTCAGCTGCAAGCTGCGTAGCCTTCGGGCCAGACGGCTATAGACCATCTGATCTTTAGTGGCCGAGAGATTAATACCGGCGCGCTGATAGAGCAGGTTGCGGACGCGCTCGAAATCGTCCGCGGTGTAGTGAAACTCTCGTACTGCCTGCCGATCTGCGTCGCCTGGAGTCAGACTCAGAACTCCTCCCATTCGTCATCTTTAGGCTTACTTGGTTTCGGCAGGGATCTCGCGGCCGGAGCTTTGCCTTTGCTGACACTAGGCACTGCTGCGCGACTGCGGCTTGATGCTACGGCGCGCGGCTGACTTAAGCGTGGCGCATGTCCGCTCGAGATTCCCGCATTATCGAACTTGAATACCGCAACCGCTTGCGACAGAACCGAAGCTTGCTCCTGCATCGATTCAGCCGCCGCCGCTGCCTGCTCAACCAGGGCGGCGTTTTGCTGGGTCATTTCATCCATTTGCGAAACGGCGCCATTGACCTCTTCAATGCCAGTACTCTGCTCGGCAGAGGCCGCAGCAATTTCCGACATGATGTCCGTCACGCGCTTAATCGCCACGACTATCTCACCCATAGTCACGCCGGCTTTAGCCACCAGCGCATTGCCGGTATCCACCTTATCGACCGAGTCGGATATCAGCGTTTTGATCTCTTTCGCGGCAGCTGCTGAACGCTGCGCTAGAGTACGAACCTCGGCGGCGACTACGGCAAAACCACGACCTTGATCGCCAGCGCGCGCGGCTTCTACTGCGGCGTTGAGCGCAAGGATGTTGGTTTGGAAGGCAATGCCGTCAATGACACCGATGATGTCGGAGATCTTGCGGGCTGACTCGTTAATCGACGACATGGTGTGCACCACTTGCTGCACCACCGCGCCGCCGGTGATCGCAACCTCAGAGGCGTTGGCGGCCAACGAGTTGGCCTGACGGGCATTGTCGGCATTTAGTTTCACGGTGGAAGTCAGTTCCTCCATGCTTGAGGCGGTCTCCTCCAAGCTGGACGCTTGCTGTTCGGTACGCGCCGACAAGTCCGCATTACCGGTGGCAATCTCACTGGCGGCGGTATAGATGGTGTCTGCCGACTCACGAATCTGCCCAAGCATATTCGACAGGCTTTGCGAGGTTTCGTTGGAGAAGTCCTTCAACTGGCCAAAGGTACCTTGGTATTCGGCATCAATCCGCTGAGTCAAATTACCTTCTGCCAGTGCGCCGAGCACCCGCACTACATCTTGCAGGCCCTTGTCGGAAGTCGCCATCAGCTCATTGAGGCCGGTGGCCAGATTGAGGAAGAAGCCATCTTTATTGTTGGTATCGATGCGTTGAGTAAAATCACCGGCGCCAGCGGCAGTAACCAAGTTGGCAACCTCTTGCTCTACCCCAACTTCAATGGTTCGATCAGCCCACTCCACGACCGAGCCAAGACGTGTTCCCGCCTCGTCTAGCACTGGGTTGGCAATCAATGAAAAGGTGCGCGGGCCAACCACGATTTGGGCTTTATAAGTACTGGTAAAGGTCGCCAGCAGACGTTTTTGGTGTTCAGGATTTTTATGGAACTGATCGATAGTGCCGCCCAGCAGTTTGTTGCTATCGAAGCTCGGCAGCACCTTGCGCAGGTCGCTTTCGGCGTTTTTCAGCATGGCAACCACGGTTTTGTTCATATAAATAATGTTGCGATCGTTATCGGCGATCATCACGTTGCTGCTGACATTATCCAGAGCAATTTTGACCCTTGAGTTATCAGCGGCCAATTTCGCGGATTTTTCCTGCTCGATCAGTAGTTCGGTGATGTCATTCCACTCCACAACTGAACCCAGGCGGTCGCCGTTACTGGTTATCACTGGGTTGGCGATTAGGGAGAAGCTGCGGCCACCCACTTTGATCTGCGCACTGTACGTATTGGTGAAGGTGGCCAGGAGGTTTTTCTGGTGTTCTGGCTTCTTATGGAAGCCATCAATCGAGGTGCCAATCAGGGTCTGGGCATTGAAGCTAGGCAGCTCTTTGCGTAGATCGGCCTCGGCGTTCTGCAGCATGGCGCTGACGGTTTTGTTCATGTAGATGATGGTGCGCTCGTTGTCCGCAATCATCACGTTGGTGCTGCAGTTGTCCAGCGCAATCTTGATGCGCATATTGGCATTGGCCGCGACGGCGGATTCCTGCAGAGCGGCAAGCATTCCTTTAACCGCCGCCAGCACGCTGTTTTCCGGCGCAACAGGCAAGTTTATAGCGAGCTCGCCGGTGGCAATGCGCTTGGTAATATCTGCTAACTCAAGCGGGTCGGCACCTAGTTGGCGCTTGACGCTGCGAATTAGCAGATAAGCCAGCACGCCGGCCAGCAGTATGGAGAGTACCCCGAAGATGATTAGCAGGCGGATGGTGTCGCTGGCACTCGCCTCCGCCTCACTGCCTTGCCGCTCGACCAGGGCTCCCTGGAAGTCGAGCAGTGCATGTATATTTTTTAGGTTGACGTACTGCGCTGCGCGCAGATCGTTCAGCATAAATACCTTTGCCTGCTCGAACTGGCGGGCATCGTAGAGCCGCAGGTACTCATTTACGGCGACAACAAATAGATCATTACCCGTCTCGAGCGTCACCAACAGTTGGCGACCTTCGACCGAAAGGATGGCCTTATCGAGCTTGGCCAAAAGCTCTTCTGCGCTTTTCGAGGCCTCTTCGAGCTGCGCTCTCTGCTGACTGACCAGAACCGGGTCATCCGCAGCAATCAACATGGTACGCACGGCGCGAGCGTTGGAGTCGTTACTGTTAATAAAACCATTGGCCCAAACGGTCTTGGGAATCGAATTAGCAACCAAGTCGTCAAGATCACTACGCAGGTTGTCAATTTGTCTCAAACTTAAGCCCACAATTCCCACCAGCAAAACCAGCAGCGCGGCAAAGCTAATCGACAGGCGCTGAACCAGCGTCATTTTACTCAAGCTCATGTGTATCTCCTTAGAGTTCTTTGACAAGCACTTTCAATTACAGCTGCATTCGATTAGTCGACCGCTTCATTGAGCAAGGCCATTTCGCCACTGCTCATAAGCTTTTCGATATCGACCAAAATCAACATGCGCGCCTCGACCGTGGCCAAACCCATCAGGTATTCAGTGTTAAAACTGCCGCCAAATTCAGGCGGCGGCTTGATCTCTTGGCCCGACAGCGCAATTACATCCGACACCGAGTCAACCACCACGCCGACGATGCGATTGAGCACGTTAAGGATGATCACTACGGTGAATTGGTCGTAGGTGACAGAGGAGAGATTGAACTTAATTCGCAGGTCGACAATCGGCACGATGGCGCCACGCAGGTTAATAACGCCCTTGATAAAGGCCGGACTGTTGGCGATAGCCGTAACCTGATCGTAGCCACGAATTTCCTGTACGCGCAGGATATCGATGGCGTACTCCTCAAGACCCAGGGTAAAGGTTAGAAACTCCTGCATTGGTTCGCTGCTGCGTTTGCTGTCGTTGCTGTCATGCATGACGTGGCGCTCCTTGTCCGGCGAGTCGAGGTAAGGCGTCGACATCGAGAATTAATGCAACACTGCCATCGCCCATGATGGTGGCGCCGGTAATGCCGTCGATGCGGCGAAAATTCTGCTCAAGACTTTTAATTACTACTTGCTGCTGGCCTATCAACTCATCGACCTGCATGGCAAAACTGTTGCCCTCTGCTTCCAAAATCAGCACCAAGCCGCCGACAGTCGGAGGCGGAGCTACCCCGTGGTTGAGCAAACTGTGCAGTGAGATTAGCGGCAAATATTCATTGCGCACGCGAATCACCGCACTGCTGCTGCCGCTCATACTGAAGATGTGTTCCTCTTTGAGTTGCAACGACTCGACGATATAAGTCAGTGGCACTACGTAATGCACGTGGTCGACCTCAACGATCATGCCGTCGAGAATCGCCAAGGTCAGCGGTAGCCGGATAACGATGTGCGTGCCTTGGCCGGCTACCGATTTAATCTCGATTCGACCACCGATTGAGGTGATGTTACGGCGCACCACATCCATGCCGACGCCACGCCCAGACAGATCGGTAACGGCTTCAGCAGTGGAGAACCCGGGCATAAAAATCAACTGCCAGACTTCGCTGTCGGGCATCTCGTCAGTCACCGGCATACCCTGCTCGCGAGCCTTGGCTAGAATCCGTTCGCGTGACAAGCCTTTGCCGTCATCGCTGATCTCCACCACGATGCGCCCACCTTGATGGGCCGCCGACATACGCACCGTGCCCTGCGCCGGTTTACCCGCCGCGATGCGCTCGGCAGGCAGCTCAATTCCGTGGTCAATACTGTTACGAATAATATGCGTGAGCGGGTCAGTGAGCTTTTCGATCACGCCCTTGTCCAGCTCGGTGTGCTCGCCGCGCAGCAGTAGCTCCACTTGCTTACCAAGCTTGCCGCAGGTATCGCGCACCAAACGTGGAAAACGATTAAACACAAAGCTAATCGGCAACATGCGAATCGACATCACCGCCTCTTGCAGCTCGCGACAGTTGTGCTCAAGCTGGCTGAGGGCTTGGAAAATTCGTTCGTGCTCGCCAGGGTCCAATACCAAGCTCAATTGCGCGAGCATTGCTTGGGTGATGACTAACTCACCTACTTGGTTGATCAGGCTGTCGATACGCTCAACGCTGACACGGATTGAACTGGACTCACTCTCGCTCTGACTCGTGCTGGCGGGCGTACCGCGTCTGTCGGTGCTGCGGCGATTTTGGCTGAGAGGCTCCCCAGCAACGGGCTCTTTGCTAATCACGGCCTCACTGTGCGGCACGCCTAGTGGCGCGCCGGGGGCATCCGCAAAGAAGCCGTAGGCGTCATCGGCAGCGACTGCGCTAACAACTGCAGCTGGCTCGTCGGCAAATAAACCGTAGGCTTGCTGCTCTACCGCAGCCACCGGTGCCTCTGCCGGCGCACCGGGAGCATCAGCGAAGAAGCCAAAACTGTCATCTGGGACGGCTACAGGGACAGAGACAACGCCTGCTTGCTGGTCAATCAGCGCCTGCAGACGCTGTCGTGTAGCTTCGACCGGAATACTGGGATCAGGGCTTTCGTGCTTATGCGCAGCCAACAGTTGCAGCAGCACATCGCGCGCTTCCAACAGCACATCGATCATTTCGACACGTAAAATGATCTGGCCTGAGCGAATCTTATCCAGCAAGGTTTCCAGCACATGCGTGACCGCGGTGAGGTCATCAAAACCAAACATGCCACTGGAACCCTTGATTGAGTGGGCCGCTCGAAAAATGCCGTTTAACGCCTCGGGATCAGGCTGGGCAACGTCGAGCGTCAACAACAAATGCTCAAGGGCTGCCAAGTGTTCTTCTGCTTCCTCGAAGAACACTCCGAGAAACTGACTCATGCCAAATGTCATGATTACCTGCCGAAGTCTGGTTTCAGTTCAGGACTTTCTTGGTGACTTCCAGCAGCTTCGGCGGATCAAAAGGTTTCACCAGCCAGCCGGTGGCGCCGGCTTCGCGGCCTTGCTGCTTCATGCTGTCGGCGGCCTCAGTAGTTAGCATTAATATTGGAACAACTTGATAATTGGGCAAACCGCGCAGGCTTTTAATCAGGGTTAAACCGTCCATGTTGGGCATGTTTTGGTCGGTAAATACCAAGCTATAATTTTTACGCTGGGCTTTACCTAGGCCATCGCTGCCATCCACGGCCTCATCTACCTCGTAGCCGGCAGAGCGTAAAGTGAAACTGAGCATTTGCCGTATCGAAGCCGAGTCGTCAACGATCAAAATGGATTTACTCATCCGTTAAGTACCCCTAAAAATCATCAAGGTTGCGATATGGAACTGGCTGTTGCTATGTGATCCCAGCACAGCAGTGCCGTGATCTGATTACCACGGCCGCAAATTTCAACACTGCTGCTTAAGCGGCGAACCAACTGTAAACCACGCCCGTAATAACGGTTGGGCTCGGCTGTTGAGCTCCGCTGCGCAACCCAATCAAAGCCCGGACCACTGTCGATAACGCCGATACTCAGCTGATTGCCCTGCAGCGAACCGACCTGGCAAATATCCAGCTGAATTTGCCCACGGGTTAGCCCCTCTAATCGTTCAAGGCGCGCCAACTGGTAACGTTCAAGACCCTCGGAACCATCCTTTAACGCTGAATCTAAACCGAGCAGTCCATGATCTAAGGCGTTGGTAAGCAGCTCGCGCAAGATCAAGCTAAACGCTCCCTGACGCTGTAGGTCGAGACCCAAGATATTGCAGAAATCGATCAGTAGTGGCTCCAAATCGAGTCGACGTAATTGGTCAGCTTGCAGGCATAGATTGAATTCCCAGCTCTGCACCAAGCCACCACTGGCAGACACGAGCGCTTCATCATTCGGCACCTGCAGCGCGGCCAGAGAGGCGCTGCAATCGAGCAAAAGACAGGACAAGTCGTCGTGCGGAGTGGCGCCTTGCAGATGTTCCAGCACCGCGGCCTGCACCCGATCCAAACACTGTTCCACCGCACCACTCGCCACACATTGCTGCAATTTACTCATGCCAAACTGCTCGCGCCCCGGATTTTCGGCCTCAATCAAGCCATCCGAAAAGAGCAATAAATAATTGAGGTCGGCGATATGAATGGTTTCGGTTTCACAGATAAATTCATTACTGGGCAAGATCCCCAGCGGCAGATTATGCGAGCGAAAACTACGCAGTACCTGTCCCTGCGGACCAATCAATAAGGCCGGCGGCAAGCCGCCATTCCACACCTCCAAACTCGAGTCACGCGAGTTGTACTTAGCCATAGTGGCGGCAACAAAACGATCTGATGGACTGTAGCTGCGGTGCAGATGATTCAATTCACGCGCGATGGTGTCGAGTTGATAGCCCTTGGCAGCCATGGAGTAAAAAGCCTGAGAGAGGGGGATCAAGGTTAGCGCTGCCGGTAAACCGTGGCCGGTGGCATCCGCCAACATCACATACACATCACCATTACGTGAGGTACAGGCCAACAGCAGATCACCGGAAACCTCGCTGGCTGGCTGCAACAAGTATTTGATCTGCGGGCTGTCGAGCATCTCGCGCCGAACTAAACGCTCCATCAAAAAACCACAGATGCGGCGCTCTTCGGCCTCAAGGCTGGCGTAATGCTGCAATTGCTGGTGCTGTCCAGCAATCTGCTGCTGCATTTGCGCGATACGCCAAAACGAATTTATTTTCGCTTCGAGAATCTGAAAATTAATCGGCTTAGCAATGAAGTCATCACAGCCGGCATTCAGTGCGAGCACCTGCTCATCAATAGCGGCGCCGGCAGATAACATAATGATGGGCAACCATCCGCCACTGGTTTGCTGCATTTCACGCAACGCCCGAGTGGTGTCTAGCCCATCGATCCCAGGCATTTGCCGATCCACAAGCACCAAGTCAAAGGACTGCTGTGCATAGCTGATCAGCGCTTGCTCACCACTGAGTACATGGACGACCGTATGCCCAAGGCGCTGAACAAACGCAGCGATGACCAGCCCAATCAGCGGGTCGTCATCAATGGCAAGGATGCTAAGAGGCCGCATAGTTAGCGAATGGTGAAAATTTTATGGAAGTTGGCAATCTCGAGCACGTCCTTAACTGTTCCCTGCAAGTTGGCCAGCTCAATTTTGATATTCAGTGGCTTAGCCTTGTCGCGCAATAACAGCAAAATACCCAAGGCCGCTGAGTCGATGTATTGCACCTGCTGCAAATCAACCAGCACGCACTTAACCCCGGGATGCGCCAAAGCGCCTTCATAATTAGAACGGAAATCACGAAAGCTATTAAAGTCAAAGCGTCCAACTGGTTGCAGTGTTACTTGGTTGTCGCCGCCCATGGCAGCCTCCTTAAATAAATCAACTCCGTCTACGCTCATGCAGCTCAGTGACACCGATCCCGCTGAATCTGTCTGAACTGTAGACGTTCCTCATGCAAGCGTTGCAACGATTCATCTGCGAGCCACCGCAATAGCACTTGCCAGCATCGTTTCAATGGCTGAATGTGTAGCATCGCTATGTGCTTGATCGTGGCGCAAGAAAAGCTTGCCCAAACAAACGCCAAAAGCCATGGGCCAACAACCAACCTAAACCTGCGTTCAAGACAGACAGATTGATGCCTGCCAACCCACACCACGCACCAGCAACGCCCACTGACTTAATCCACAATTGCCCGCCATCTAAACCCTAGAAGCTGCAGGTTTTCTGTCAATCGAGCACACTTACCAGCGGGTTTGCTTTGCAATCGACAGGCTTAATTCATATTAAAAGCAGCACCATTGCCATCTACTGCAGGCAGCACCCTCCCTCAGCCAGCAAGCGTAATAGCACGCTGATTGCCGGCGATTGAACTTGCATTCACGGCAGTTAACGCCTTTGCTTAAAGCAACCTTGATGCAGATAAAACTGCGCGTCCATCCAAGAGCACGCCATGACCCAACTCAGTCGTATATTGCACGTGGAAGATGACCGCTCAATTCAGGCCGTGGCTAAGGTTGCGCTTGAGGCTGTCGGTGGCTTTCAAGTACTCACCTGCACTGGCGGTCAAGAAGCACTGGATAAAGTGCAAGCCTTTGCCCCGCAATTTATCTTGCTCGACGTCATGATGCCCGGCATGGATGGGCCACAAACCCTGCTTCGGCTTCGCGAACTAGTCGATATAACTCGCGTGCCTGTGGCGTTTATGACGGCAAAGGTACAGCCTGCTGAAATTGAACATTACCTGAGCCTAGGTGCACAAGACGTGATCACTAAGCCTTTTGACCCTATGCAGCTGGCCAATCAGGTCCGCGATATCTGGAATCGCAACCAACAGACCCTGAGCACGCATGCAAAATGAGCACCCCCGCATTATTCCCTACAAATGAAGACGAGCGATTAGAGGCTCTGCTACGTTACAACATCCTCGACACGCCAGCCGAGGAGGAGTTTGATGACTTCACCATGCTAGCCGCACAAATCTGCGGCACGCCTATTGCGTTGGTATCACTGGTCGATACCCATCGCCAATGGTTTAAAAGCAGGGTCGGCTTGGATGCAACTGAAACCCCTCGTGAAATCGCTTTTTGCGCACACGCTCTGCTTGGCAACGATATTTTTGAAGTCCCCAACACCCTTGAAGACCCACGGTTTGCTGATAGCCCGTTGGTAATCGGTGCCCCTAATATTCGTTTCTATGCGGGAACCCCGCTGACCACACCCGATGGTTTCAACCTCGGTACGCTTTGCGTAATTGATCGCTGCCCTCGCACACTTGACCCCGCGCAACGCGACGCACTGCGGCGCTTGGGTCGACAAGTAGTGCGTCAACTGGAACTGCGCAGTACAGCAGCACAACACGCGAGGCAGCTGGCACTGCAACGTGCAATGATCAGTAACGCCGGCATCGCAATGCTTACCACAGATGCCGCAGGCCACATCAACAGCATCAATCAGGCAGCAGCGCATTTACTTGACTACTCGACGCAAGCGCTCGACGGACAGTCAATCATCACGTTACACAATTCACTGCAATTGCAATTACGCGCGAAATTAGCCGGCATTTCCGACCCCCTCACGTTACTGGTGAGCAAAACGCAGGGTGATGACCAGGAAGCACTTGAGTGGATTTACCTTAAACGTGACGGCAGCCCAATTCCGGTGCAGCTAAGTGTTTCAACTATATACAGTGATAATGACGAATTGCAGGGCTACTTATTTATTGCCCGCGATCTGTTGCAACGCGACCTGTTACAGCAGCGTTTGCAGCATCTCGCTGCACAATTACCGGGCGTGGTTTATCAGTTTTTACTACGTGCCGATGGCACAAGCTGCTTCCCTTATGCCAGCGCTGGCATGAGTGGGATTTATGGCTGTACACCCGAGCAGGTAAAGGACAACGCGGCAGCGGCATTCGCGGTGCTACATCCCGATGATTTACCCAACTTAAGCGCGTCTATCGATCGATCTGCTCAGCAACTAAGCCAGTGGCATGTCGAATATCGTGTACTGCACCCTGAAAAAGGCTTGATCTGGCTCGAAGGCCACGCCAGCCCGGAGCGTCGCGACGACGGTGCCACGCTTTGGCATGGTTTTATTTCTGACGTTACCGCACGCAAGTCAGAACAAATCGAACTCGACCGGCAGCAGGAAATAAACCGGCGATTACTAACGACTTTCTCGGACGCAATTGTCGCCTGCGATGCACAGGGGCAATTAACCTTACTCAACGATTGTGCTTATGACTGGTATGCCGAAGAACCAAGCCCAACACCAACCACACTTGCACCCAATGACTGGATACAGCGTTACAACCTATATGAGACTGACGCGCAAACCCCCGTTACACACGAGCAAATACCTCTGCTACGGGCACTCACCGGCGAGCAGGTACGCAACAGCGAACACTGCATCGTGCGTAATAATTTACCCATCCGTTATGTGTCCATAAATGCCGACCCGCTCTATGCCGCCGATGGTCAACAGACCGGCGCCGTTGCCGTGTTGCACGACATCACTGAGCGGCGTCACATAGAACAACTACGTCGCGATTTTGTTTCAACCGTTAGCCATGAACTACGCTCGCCCCTAACCTCAATTAGCGGCGCGCTAGGATTAATAAATGGTGGCGCACTGGGTCCTGTACCGACTGAAATGACCGCCATGCTGGCCATAGCGCTAGAAAATAGCCAACGCCTCAGCCTGCTGATTAATGACTTACTTGATATGGATAAACTGGCTGCTGGCAAAGTGATCTTTAACCTGCAGCGCCAACAATTACTGCCGGTGCTGCAAGAGACGTTACGCGCCAATCAGAGTTACGCAGAACAGTACCAAGTTAGTTATCAACTGCAGCCTTGCACACCAATAACAGCCGTCTTTGACAGCCTGCGCTTGCAGCAAGTGCTGACCAATTACCTGTCTAACGCCTGTAAATTCTCGCCCCTTGGTAGCCAGATTTTGTTGCGCGTTGACGTCACAGATGAGCGAGTGCGCGTAAGCGTGTGCGACAGTGGCTGCGGTATTCCAGTAGCGTTTCAGTCGAGGATATTCCAAAAGTTCTCGCAAGCGGATGCCTCCAGTACACGCCAACAAGGTGGTACCGGCTTAGGCTTGGCAATTAGCAAAGAGCTAATGGAGCGCATGGGTGGGCGGGTTGGCTTTGATTCACCAGCCGGGGGCGGTACTGATTTCTGGTTTGAACTACCGAACACCAATAGCCTCTAAAGTCACCTCTGTGCAACTGATCTAATCACAGCAATTATCAAATCGACGCAAGCTGAGCTAGCCTTACAATCATGCTTAATTTATCGTCACCACGCTGCTAGCATCACCTTCGGAGAGCATCCTATTGGCACATCTGAGCATTGCTTATGTCCACCAGTGACGAAGACCTGCAACAACTTTTGCGCAGCCTTGGCGAGCAATTCCGACAGCGGTTAAACACCGAACTGCCGGAACTGCATGCGCTCGCGCAGCAGTTGAGCAACGCCGATAACGCCGAAAATCAACTCGCCAGCTTACAAAGTATGCGCGAGCAGCTACACAAACTCGCGGGAGCCGCTGGCACGTTTGGCTACGAAAGCCTGGGTCTACAAGCCCGCGCACTGGAGCTCACCAGCGTCGCACTACTCAACGCCAACACTCCTGCGCAGATAGACGCGCACGTACAAGCAATAACTTTGTTTAGCCAGCAAGAGTGCGCTCTTACGACAAACCCTGCGCTCGCCAAAACTACAACTTCACGGCCAAGCGGTAACGAGCTGAACCGGCGCATTTACATTCTTGAACCTGACCTGCAGCTGGGCGAGTATTTGCGCTCAACATTGCTGAACTTCGGCTATGCCGTAGATCTCCTGCATAGCGCAGAGGCGCTACGCAAAGCAGTTAATCGACAACTGCCCGATGTATTAATCATCGACAGTTGCCTTGATGAAGCCGAATCTGACGGGCTGGCCTTTGCAGAGCAGCTTGAGGCCCAGCTACCTATACCACTGCCATTATTGATAATTTCCGACCGCCACGACTTCGACATTCGCTTACGCGCGGCACGCAGCGGCGTAACAGGCTTCTTCAACAAGCCCGTTAATTTCGATGCCTTAGAAACTCGTTTGGAAAATATCTTTGCGCAACAGCGTGGCGAACCTTATCGCGTCCTGATCATTGATGACGACATAGAGCTGTCCAAGCGTTATCAGTTGGTACTCGACAATGCTGGGATGCAGGCAGAAACCCTTAATCATCCAGAGTTGATCGATGAGGTTATGCACCGATTCAACCCGGAAGTCGTACTCCTGGACGTGCATATGCCTCTGTGCTCTGGCCCTGAATTGGCGCAAATAATCCGTTTTAACGATGCATGGCTGCGCGTGCCGATTATCTATCTATCTGCAGAAACAGACATCAGCGCACAGATTAAGGCCCTGCTTAACGCCGGAGATGACTTCCTAACCAAACCGATTTCCGATAATGCCCTATCAGCCAGCGTCCTGGCACGGGCCCAGAGAGCTCGCCTGCTAAGTAATGCATTGTCGCGAGATAGCCTTACCGGCCTACTTAAACATGCCGATATCAAAGAACAGGTAGCCACAGAGGTTGAACGGGCAGTACGCAGCAATACAGAAGCTTGCGTAGTGATGCTTGATCTAGACAATTTCAAGCTGGTAAATGACCGTTATGGCCACGCCATCGGTGACAACGTGATCAGGGCCATCTCGAATTTGTTACGCCAACGTTTACGCCGTGTCGATAGCCTCGGCCGTTACGGTGGAGAGGAGTTCACCATAGTATTGCCTGACTGCAATCTTGAGCATGCGAAAAATATTCTCGACGAAATTCGCCTGCGCTTTGCTGAGTTACCCTTCATGGCTAATGACAGCACATTTAACGTAACCTTTAGCGCCGGCATTGCGCAAAGTAATGGCCAGGCTAACGCTAACGAACTTATCGAACAGGCCGATCAGGCGCTGTATTCCGCCAAAGCAGCCGGGCGAAACCAAGTAGTTTGCGGTCAATAATACATATACAGCAACCCACGCCCCACTCAGTCACTTACATGCCACAACCTGAGTAGCTCATGGTCCTTTATGCGTGGCACGGCTATATATTAACGACTCGCCGTGGCAATGGAGCTGAGCACCGCCTGCATGGCCATTTCGTCAAGATCAGCAATATTACGAGTAATATAAAAATCCGCGCCGCCCTTGGCACGAAACGTCTCATCCCCAAGCAGCTGTGTACGCACAAACCTATAACTACTGCGCACCCGATTTAGCTCGCTCGCTTGCCCAGGATGTTGCGTCAACAGCAGTTCAAAGCGCTCAGAAATAGCCTGATCTAACTGCTCCCTCTGCGCCTGCGTTAACACAATCGGCGCACTGGCGGGCAAAGGGTACTGACGAACTTGATAGTCGAGTAATAACTGGGCCATCTCAAGACTTTGCTGATGCAGCGTAGTGAGCAGTAAAGGCGCATCCTGCTGCGCTTGCTGATATTGCTCGCGGCCCCATGTATCTAAGCGGCTTTGCAACTGCAATAGGGTCAGAATGCGCGCCGGGTAATCTTGCGCTTTATCGCGCGGGGTACTGTCGAGGGCCTTAAATTCGGCGCTCATTAAGCGCTCAATCTCCGCCAACTGTGCTGGCTGACCCAGTTGCACAACACGGGTGTCGAGCTGGGTCATGCTGCCAAAGCTACCCGTGAGGGCTCGCGGGTCTTGGACTTTTTCCGTCGGATTGAAATACAACATCGAACTGGCGCAGAGTAAGTAGCTATTGGTGCGCACATCATGCAGATATTGCAGGTCCAACAGATCAGCCTTGACCTGGGTACAGATCAATAACACGCCCAACAGAAAGCCAACTCGCATGGTCAATTGCTCCTGTGTATTTTTTATTATTAGTTGGCACATAAATGCCACTGCGCAGAATAAGTTAGTCGCCAGTTCAGTACAGCATCCTGCTGACCAATGGTGGCGCTTTGCGTACTCCTCAGAACAGCGTAATAGGACGACGGCATTGCACCGCCGCCCTAACACGTTGGAGCCGCTGCTTAAGTCGCCTTAGCTGCGTTCGCCTGCTTAACACCACTCCAAGTGTCGTTAAGCAAAAAGTGCGACAGCGCGGGGATAAGCACCAAGGCACCGATCATGTTCCAGAGGAACATAAAGGTCAGCAAGATACCCATATCCGCCTGAAATTTGATCGGCGACCATGCCCAAGTAATAACACCAGCCGCCAAGGTAACGCCCACCAGAGCCACCACTTTACCGGTGAATTGCACAGCACTCTTATAGGCCTCAGCCAAGGTCATACCGGCGCGCTGGTTTTGCAATTGGATACTCAGCAAATACAGGGCGTAGTCGACACCGATACCAACGCCCAAAGCGATTACCGGCAAGGTTGCGACCTTGACGCCAATCCCCAGCACCACCATCAGCGCCTCGCAAAGAATCGAGGTCAACATCAGCGGCAGCACAGCCACCACCATTGCCCGCCAGCTACGGAAGGTAATCAAGCAGAAGATGCACACGGCAATATAGACATATAACAACATGGTGCGATTGGCCGCGTGTACCACTTGGTTAGTGGCCGCTTCGATCCCTGCGTTACCGGCGGCTAGCAAGAACTGCCGATCTTTGTTGCTGTGTTCAAGGGCAAATTTTTCGGCAATTTTAGAGACGCTTTCCAGCGTTTCGGCTTTGTGATCTTTAAGGAAGGCAATCACCGGCATCAACGAACAATCGACGTTAAACAACTCCGGGCTATTAACCGAGGCTTGTTGTGCCGAGTAGTTGAGCACATTTTGGTTGTGCGCAATGCTGAAGAACTTAGGGTTACCTTCGTAGGTGCCCGCGGTAATTTGCCGTACGGCGTTAACCAAGGAAACCGTAGCCTGCACGCCAGGCTGCTGCTCCAACAACCAGGCCAGACGGTCGGCCTCAACCAAGGTTTGATGGTTCAAGCAACCTTCAGGGGCGGTCTTCACCATCACCACAAACACGTCACTGGACAACGAGTAGTGTGAGGTAATGTAGGCATTGTCGCGGTTGTAACGCGAGTCTGCGCGCAACTCAGGCGCACCAGCATCGAGGTCACCGATCTTCAGGTGCGTGCTAACGGCATAACCACCAATCGCCATGATCATCGAGACCACGATTGCCACTGTTGCCCAACGGCGCTCAGTGAAGTGATCAAGCAATGTCCAGATTGTCCCCAACCCCTTACCGCTCGACTCGCTATTCTCCTCTTTAAGCGTACGTGCGGCTGCCGAAGGACTGACGCCGACGTAAGACAACGCCACTGGCATCAACATCAACGAAGTAAAAATCAGCACAGCGACGCCAATACTGGCGGTAATGGCCAGATCTTGGATCACGGGAATATCAATCACCAGCAATACCGCAAAGCCCACGGCATCCGCCAGCAATGCGGTGACACCGGCTAAAAACAGGCGGCGGAAGGTGTAGCGGGCGGCGATAAGCTTATGTGTACCGCGACCAACGTCTTGCATGATGCCGTTCATTTTTTGCGCGGCGTGGGACACACCAATGGCAAAAATCAGGAAAGGCACCAATACCGAATACGGATCCAATGGATAGCCGAGTACACCTAAGATACCCAACTGCCATACCACAGCCATCAGCGAGCAAAACACCACCAAAAAGGTACTGCGCCAGCAACGGGTGTAGGCGTAAATAATCACCACTGCGATCACTAACGCCGCGGCGAAAAAGAACATCACCTGTAGCAAACCATCGACCAGATCGCCCACCAACTTGGCGAAGCCAATGATGTGAATCTTGATCTTGCCGGTGCCTTCTCCGCCCGCTAAACGCGCTTCCGTGTCACCATTAAATTCGTACTTATCACGCAATTGATCTTCAAGAAAACGCGCGAACTCATAATAGTTAATGCCTTTACCGGTGGCCGAGTCTTTATCCAGTAACGGCACTACCAGCATGCTCGAACGGCCATCGGTGGCCACCATGCTGCCAGCAATACCCGCTTTGCCAATGTTCTGACGCAGCTTTTCCATGTCCTCAGGCGTGCCCTTGAAGGTCGACGGCATCACTTGCCCGCCGGTAAAGCCCTCTTCGGTCACCTCAGTCCAGCGCACACCCGGCGTCCACAATGACTTGAGCCAGGCCCGGTCTACGCCCGGGGTCAGAAACAGCTCGTCGTTGATTTGCTTAAGTGTTTCTAGGTATTCAGCATCAAAAATACTGCCTTCTGTGTTCTCCACCACGATCCGCACGGTATTGCCCATACCGCGCAATGACTTACGGTTCTCCATGAAATTCTGAATGTAGGGGTGACTCTGCGGGATCATTTTCTCGAAGCTCGGGCTGAGTGTCAGCCGAGTCAATGCCATGTAGCCCAAGAAGAGCGTGATAATGATGAAACTAACGATGAACAACAGACGATTATTAAAAATCAACCGCTCCAAGGTATTACCGGAGCGCGCGTCGAAGTCTTTCAAATCGCGGATCACCGGCATCGCGTCTTGTTTGATGCTAGCCATGGCTTGGGATGCCCCTGATTAATTCTTGTTATGTTCGGGTTTAATGCGAAGCTGGAACTGGGAATTGGCGCACGCCTTTATTACCTACCACGATCAACTGATTATCAGTGGTTACGGTGGCTCCTGACACAGGGGCCAGAGGCTCTTGCGTACGCAAAACAAAGGTAAGGCCATCATCAACACTGAGTAAAACGTGCCCCGCCTGACTCAGCAAATAAATACGACCCGATGCATCGACACTCGCGGCCGTAATGCTAACCGGCAAAGCAATGTCCACTTTGCTCCAGCTAGCGCCAGCATCGGTACTGCGATACACATTACCGCGCAGCCCGAAGACCAATACCAGTCCTGACTTTCCGGTCATACCGAAAAAGGTTCCGGCATAATCAGTAGGCACCGCGATAAAACGCTGACTAACCTGATCAAACTTGAGTACTAAGCCCTGCTCGCCAACGATATATACCTCATCGCCCACTTTACTCATGGCATTGAGGTGAAAACCTTGTGGGTTCTCGGTATTTTCAAGAACCGGTGTCCAATTTTTACCGCCGTCTTCAGTGCGGAAAATTAGATTAAAGGTGCCAACGATGTAACCCACCTTGTCGTTCTCAAACCACACATCCAAAAAAGAGCTGTCTTCGCCCTCATCCTGCATGCGTTGAGCATCACTCAGCAAGGTCAGTAACTGCTCATTGTCCGGCTGCTCTGCTGACAATTTACTGTAGTGCTCAAGCATCAACTGACCGATCTGCCGACCATCCAGTTGTTTGCTCCACGTCGCGCCAGCATCGCTACTGTGCAGCACCACGCCCGAATGGCCAACAGCCCAGCCATCTGTACTGGTCGGAAAGTAAACGGCTAACAGATCTGCGCTTAAAGGCACGCTCGCCTGCTGCCAGCTAATGCCAAAATCATCGGAATAAACAATATGGCCACGCTGACCAACTGCCACCAGCCGCTTACCGACCTGGGTGACATCGACTAACTGGTTTTTAATTGCCAACTCACTCTGTACCGCAGGGGTATCCAGTATCTGAGCAAATTCGCCGGCAAGACTAGTACCTTGATGCAGTAATAGCGCCAAGCTTAAAGCCGAAAAAACAATCCGCTGGGGAAACCGCATAAATGCTTACTCACAAATAAAGCCGCCGAATAACATGTAAACATGCAATCCGGCGGCTGAGTAACGAATGACCAATCAAGCAACGATTAGCGGATACCAGCACCGGCCAGTGATTCTGGCGACCACTGCGCTTTGCTCAGCTTAGGTATGTACTTAAGACCACCGTAAGGGCCATACACACCCGCAATGTTGTAAGTACCACCGACCAAGTCATAGATCATGTGAGTTGTTGGATTCGACGCCTGCACGTCCCAGCTTGGACTGATGAACGCGAACGAGCCACGGAACAATTGATCACGGGCATCGTACTCATCCGAAGCAACGGCTACCCAGCTGTCTTCGTCCACATAGAAGGTACGCTTGTGATAGATGTGCCGAGCATCTGGCTTAAGGGTTGCTTCAACCACCCAAACGCGATGCAGCTCCCAGCGAGTCAAGTCCGGTTCGATGTAGTTAGGCACCACATACTTGCCGGTTTCTTTTTCGTAGGTCAGTTTGTAGGAGTTGTACGGGATGTACATTTCCTTCTTACCGGTCAACTTCCAGTCGAAACGATCCAGCGCCCCGCTGAATACAAAGGTGTCATCGTAGGTACTAGCACCCACTGAACCAGGGTTCGGCGTATCACAGCAGATATCCGGCGCCAACTTCACCCGACGCTGGCCAGGCAAGTACTGCCAGGCACGGCGCGGCTGTTCCAGTGGATTGACCGCATCTTGCACCAGCAAGGCTTCCCCAGCACGACGAGCAGGGCCGGTGAGGGCCAACTTAATGCGGTAATAAATTTCATTGCCCGCAGCCGGAACATTAATCCGATCTGGATCGCTCAGAGGGTACTCAACCGTGCCTTCACCCGTGGTAGCCAAGGTCGAGGTGCCAGCGGCGTCGACGTTCCAAGAGTCATACTTGGTGGTGATAGTATTACCCTGGTAACGCAGCAAGTGATTCCACATCACTTCACTACCAGTGGCCGGTATTGGGAAGGGAACACCCGGCAAGGCATTCTCCATCGCCAAGCCACCCTCAGTACTCTTAGCACCTGTAGCGTTTTTGACGGTGTTATCCAAGTAAGGCTTGGGCAAGGTTACCGAACGATGGGTTGGGTAAACATCGACACGATAGCCTGGAAAACGAGCCAACAACTCTTGAGTGGTTTTGGTGAGCATGTCTTTATGCTCAGCCATATTTTTACCGGTGATCACCAAACGCGGCGTGTCACTGGCAAAAGGATCTGGCCGTACCGAGTCACCCGGCTTATAGCCTGGCGGAGAGGTGTTAACTGGCAAACCACCGGTGAACTCCGGAATGGTACCGGCAGCGTTGCCGGCTTTTTCCGCACCGAGCAGCGTCAGCGTGGT
>JBBKVZ010000323.1:0-2525 GCA_037968715.1 Pseudomonas sp. | reverse complement strand
CTGGCGCGGTCGAGGCGGGCTTTGAGCAGGTATTGATGGGGGGTCAGGCCAACGTTGTCTTTGAACTGGGCGTGGAAGTGGCTGGGGCTCAGGCACACGACGTTGGCCAGTTCGGCCACACTGATACGCCGGGCCAGATGCTCATTGATATAAGCGTCCAAGCGCTCAACATCCAGAGTTCCGCTCAGCCGGCGCTGCGGCTGACCAAACAGGCGCACATGCAAAGCGCGCAGCAACACGCCTCCCAAGGCCCGAGACAAATGCGGGTCGCTGCCAAAGCGGGCTAACTCGGCGCCGGCGTAGCTCAATAGATGTTGAAAATCGGCGTCCAGCGCCGGATAGCGCGGGGTCTCGAACAGCTCAGCAAGCAAGGCCAGATCGGCCTCGGGGCTGTCTTGCTCGTTAAGGTCGAGGATCAGCATGCGGTTGTCGCCGACCCCGGCAAACTGATGCTCAGCATCGCCCGGCACCAAGCAGGCGCGCATCCGGCACACCTCGCCACCGCGACCGTTGACCTCAAACTCGGCACGCCCAGACAGCGACAATATCAACTGGTGATAGTCGTGTGCGTGTTCATGGGCTTGATCATCCAAGCGCAGTAAGCGGGCATTGAGCATCAACGAATTCCAGACCGGCTACGGCGCAGGTGCGCAGCATTAGCATTCATTCTAGCGCCTTAGCCTACTGACGTGAGCACCCACGACCGACGGCAGCACGTTGCGCACGCTGCAATGGCCTGCATCTTGCTCTCTGCTATGGGTCGCCGAGGCTTACTCGGTGCAGCTGGAAGACCTTCATGTGGGAATTTGGAATCCTGATACTTAGCCGCTGCGGCCCCTTGCGCACAGCAGTGCCGCCGTTATTGGCCGCAGTCGCAGTAGGAATGGCGCTAACTAACTACCCGCAATTGGCGATGATCGCCCTAGTGCTCAGCCTGTATTTGAGTGTGGCCTTGCACGGCTGGTGGCGCCGCCAGACTGCACCACTGGAACAAAGCCTGCAGCAACTGGCGGTAACCCTCGACAGCCCAGTGGATGGGGCGCTGATCTTAGTACGCTGCCGCGACCAACAACGCGTGAGTGAACGCCTGCGCAGCGAGGTGCAATTTGCCAGCCTAGCGCTGGAGCGCATGGCGAAACACACCGAGCAGCAAAGTAATCAGCAAAGCCTACGGGTAAACATGATTGCCGCTGCCAGTGAACAAATCAGCCAAACCCTGCTGCATATCCGTAGCCTGGCCGAGCACGCGTTGCAGGCCTTTGGTGAAGCGCACCAAAAAAGCGAGAAAGGCTGCCTGGATGCACAAAAGGTGGGCGGTGCTTTGCACGATATTGGTCAGAGTTTGGGTCGCAGCGGCATGGCTGTCGGTGAACTGCTGGTGCGCACCGAGGCGGTGGAGCGCGCCGTCGAAAATATTCAAGGGCTGGCCAAACAAACCCAACTGTTGGCCTTGAACGCCTCGATTGAGGCGGCCCGGGCCGGTGAACACGGCCGCGGTTTTGCCGTAGTAGCCAACGAAGTACGCCATTTGGCGCAAGCCACCAGCCAAACCGCCGCCGACATTACTCAGGTGGTGGGCGCGATTACTGCGGCAGTGGCCACCGTACGCGACCAACTGGATGAACACCGCACCCTGCTGCAGGCAGGCAATCAACAGAGCCTAGGCTTGGCCAGCAACCTTGATGCCCTGGCCCTGCAAAGCCGCAGTAATATCGAACAACTCGGCAGCATGCACCATACCCTGCACGAACACAGCCAAGCTAATCAGTCGCTCAGCGAACAACTGCAACAAATCAGTGATGCCCTGCTGGGCCAGAGTGGTGACAACCAACAATTGCACGAGCTGACCCGCTACCTGACCCAGATGACCGCAACGTTAGAGGTTCGCCCATGAGTCTGTTAAGCGTTTCACTGGGTACCGCCGTCGGGCTGCTGATTTTCGCTGGGATCTGCAGCCGCCTGCATCTGCAACAGCAAAAACGCCAAAACCAACGCTGGCAAGCCAGTCTACGAGCGGCGCTGGCGTTGTTGCAGCGCCTGCAGAAACACCGTGGGCTGGGCGGCCAAGACAGTCTCGAAGCCGACCGGCAGCGCGAGCAAATCGCCGCTGAACTGGATCAGCGCTGGCGTGACTGCCCACAAGACGGCACCGGGTTGGCCGAACTAGACGGCGCCTGGCGCAAACTGCGTCGCCAGCCAAGCGACTTTGCCGGGCATTGCCAATTAATCGAAGAGCTGCTCAATGGAATTGAACAGTTGGAGCTGCGCCTGCTGCGCAACCGTCCCACGCTGCAAGGCCTGACGCTGGCCTGCCGCGAACTGGAAGACCTCGCCCAGTTGCGTGGTTTAGCGGTACGTGGCGCCCAGCAACCACGCTGTCCATTGCCCTTGCGGGTGCAGATGCGTTACCTCAGCCAACGTTTACAGCCCAGTGCCAACCGCCATTTCGTGTTGAGCTCTGCATTGCATCGGTTGCAATGTGAGTTGATCGAGCCAACCCATGTGAGCATCACCCCGGCCGCCTG
>JBBKVZ010000322.1:0-7846 GCA_037968715.1 Pseudomonas sp. | reverse complement strand
CCCAGGTATTTTTCATTGACCCAATCGAGGACAAAACGATTGGGTGCATAAATGCGCAGTTCGTCGCCTTCAGCTTCGATCTGTAGTGGGCGAATCCAGGTATTAAATTGCTGGGCTGGCAGTTCGTCGCGCAGTAACTCGACACACTGCAACCAAAGGTCCATGGACACGTAAATCCCCTAAAGTCGCGGCGCGACAAGGTCAAAAATCAGCAGCGATTGTAACGATCTGCGCAGATGTTATCCACAACAAGCAGGAGTAACAGAAAAAAAAAACTCCTATACATCAGTAAAGTGCACAACTACTTGTTGCTGTCTGAGCCCTGTGCATAACAGGGGCTAAAGTCGGGGTAAAACCCATGGGATAAATGCGTGGATAACCAGGCTGTTGATAAGTCGGCATTCTATCCCCAGCTTTTGCGCAGGGATCGCACAGTCTGTGCAAGCTTTACTGACACCCTTTGCGAACGCTGTAGCCCTAGCAAACAATGCGCTGCAGGCTGTTATCCACAGATATCTAGCTGTCTAATAGTTATAAACAAAATAAAGATTCTTAAAATCTCTTTCTTTTTTATATTATTAACCGGTGAGAAAAAAGCTGGTTGGAAATTGACCTATGGCTACAGTTTCTCTAGAATTGCCGGTCTCTTTAAACGGGGGCCATTCCGGCCCGTGGTCGACAACCAGGTATTCGCACGATGAAACGTACATTCCAACCAAGCACAATCAAGCGCGCTCGCACCCACGGTTTCCGTGCACGCATGGCCACTAAGAACGGCCGCGCCGTCCTGTCGCGTCGTCGCGCCAAGGGCCGTAAGCGTCTGGCAGTCTGATAAACCCGGTACGGGTGATGAGTCGAGACTTCTGTCGGGAAAAGCGTCTGCTAACTCCTCGACAATTCAAAGCAGTCTTCGACTCTCCCAGCGGTAAGGTTCCAGGTAAAAACGTTCTACTCCTTGCTCGTCTCAACGATCTTGGTCACCCCCGCTTGGGATTGGTGATCGGTAAAAAGAGCGTCAAACTCTCAGTTGAGCGTAATCGTCTTAAACGCCAGATTCGCGAGTCATACCGCCATAACCAAGAGACTTTGAGTGGTTGGGATATCGTTATCGTGGCGCGCAAGGGCCTTGGCGATCTGGAAAACACTGAACTCGCACAGCAGTTCGGTAAGCTCTGGAAGCGCCTAGCGCGTAGTAAAACTGTGCCTGTAGTCACTGCACCTGAAACCACTGTTTCTGAAGCAAAGAACCAAGCAGGGGTTACTGACAGTCCTAATGCGTAAACTGGCCCTCGCATCGATCCAGTTCTACCGCTTTGCCATCAGCCCAATGATGGCGAGTCACTGTCGTTTTTATCCAAGTTGCTCCTGCTATGCGTATGAAGCCATTGAACAACATGGTTTTATACGCGGCGGCTGGCTGGCTGCATGTCGGCTTGGTCGCTGTCATCCGTGGAATCCCGGTGGCTACGATCCGGTACCACAGACTGAAAATCCCCGTCCCTCTTCGTTGGCCGAGTAATCATGAAAATTCATCGCTCGATCCCGATCGTCGCTCTGGCAATCGTGTCCTATCTGATCGTTTTTCAGTGGAACGCGGACTACGGCATGGCTCAATTGCCGGCAGCTGCAACGACCGTTAGTACTCAATCTTCTTCTGATTTGCCTGACAGCTCGATTACCGCGCAAAACAGCGACGATGTGCCAACTGCGGTTGGCCAACATGTTGAGGCGGTGCCGGCGGTTCAAGCCAGCAGTGACAAGTTGATACGCGTGCAAACGGATGTTTTTGATCTAGCCATCGACCCTAAGGGTGGCGATGTGGTGCAGTTAAGTCTGCCAAAATATCCATTGCGTCAGGATCATCCCGATGTGCCTTTCCAGATATTCAGTAACTCGGCCGAGCATATCTACCAAGCGCAAAGTGGTCTGACAGGTGCCAATGGCCCAGATGCACGTGCCAATGGCCGACCGCTGTACAGCACGAGTCAAGCCAGCTACCAAATGGCTAACGGCCAAGATGAATTGCGGGTTGAGCTTAAATTCAGCGAAGCTGGAGTTAACTACGTAAAGAGTTTTGTCTTCAAGCGTGGTGTCTACGATATGCAAGTGGCATATCGCATCGATAACCAAAGTGCCCAGCCTTGGAGCGGTAACCTGTTTGCCCAACTAAAGCGTGATGCCAGCTCCGATCCATCTTCGAGCACAGCAACGGGTTCCGCCACCTACCTAGGTGCGGCGCTTTGGACCCCTGAAACACCGTACAAAAAAGTCTCGATGTCCGATATGGACAAGGGCAGCTTCAAGGAAACCGTACAAGGCGGTTGGGTCGCTTGGTTGCAGCACTACTTTGTGACCGCGTGGATTCCTAGCAAAGACAACACCGATGTCATGCAAACGCGCAAGGACAGCCAAGGCAATTACATTGTTGGCTTTACTGGCCCTGCGCTGAACATTCCCGCCGGTGCCAATGCAGAAACCAGTGCCACGCTGTACGCGGGGCCAAAAATTCAGGAGATCCTGAAAGAACTGTCTCCTGGCCTGGATAAAACCGTCGACTACGGAATACTGTGGTTTATTGCCGAACCGATCTTCTGGCTGCTGGAGCATATCCACGACTTGCTGGGTAACTGGGGCTGGTCGATCATTTGCTTGACGATAGTTATCAAACTGGCATTTTTCCCGCTGTCAGCTGCTAGCTATAAGTCGATGGCGCGTATGCGTGCCGTTTCGCCGAAACTGGCCGCGTTGAAAGAACAGTTTGGCGACGACCGGCAGAAAATGTCCCAAGCAATGATGGAGCTGTACAAGAAGGAGAAAATTAATCCTTTGGGTGGCTGCCTACCGATTCTGGTGCAGATGCCGGTATTCCTATCGCTGTATTGGGTGTTGCTGGAAAGCGTAGAAATGCGTCAGGCACCATGGATGTTCTGGATCACCGACTTGTCGATTAAAGATCCATTCTTCCTGCTACCGATAATCATGGGGGCTACCATGTTTATCCAGATGCAATTGAACCCAACTCCGCCGGATCCGATGCAAGCCAAGGTAATGAAGCTGATGCCAATCATCTTCACCTTCTTCTTCCTTTGGTTCCCTGCAGGTTTGGTGCTGTACTGGGTGGTCAACAACTGCTTGTCCATTGCCCAGCAGTGGTACATTACCCGCAAGATCGAAGCTGAGACGAGCAAGGCCGCTTAAGCCCTGTAGCGTTTTCTAAGCTTAAACAAGACGCCCCCTCGTGGGGCGTCTTGCTATCTGCCATTTAGCCGCCAGGCCCGCCCATGAGAGTATTGCCATGCGCATAAGTACTGAAACCATCGCTGCTGTAGCAACTGCACAAGGTCGAGGCGGGGTTGGTATTGTGCGAGTTTCTGGACCTTTAGCGCAGAGCATTGCGTTGGCGGTTAGTGGCCGCCAATTAACGCCGCGCTACGCCCATTACGGCTCGTTCAACGATGCTAATGGGCAGGCACTCGACCAAGGTTTAGCCTTGTACTTTCCAGGGCCGCACTCGTTTACTGGCGAAGATGTACTGGAGTTGCAAGGGCACGGTGGCCCACTGGTAATGGATTTACTGTTGCGCCGATGCGTGCAATTGGGCGCAAGGCTGGCGCGGCCCGGCGAGTTTAGTGAGCGAGCGTTTCTGAATGACAAACTCGATCTTGCTCAGGCCGAGGCAATCGCCGATTTGATCGAAGCCAGCTCTGAGCAAGCTGCACGCAATGCCTTGCGCTCGCTGCAGGGCGAGTTCTCTAAGTGCGTGCATGAGTTAACAGAACGGCTAATCAATTTACGCATCTACGTGGAAGCGGCGATTGATTTCCCAGAAGAAGAAATCGACTTTCTCGCCGACGGTCACGTACTTAATCTGCTCGACGGCGTGCGCACCGATTTGGCCGGAGTACTTAAGCAAGCAGGCCAAGGTGCTTTGCTGCGTGAGGGGATGACGGTAGTGATTGCCGGGCGACCTAACGCGGGTAAGTCGAGCCTGTTGAATGCCCTGGCGGGCCGCGAGGCCGCTATCGTTACCGCAATCGCCGGCACTACCCGCGATGTGTTGCGCGAGCATATTCACATCGATGGAATGCCGCTGCATGTGGTGGATACTGCCGGACTGCGTGACACCGATGATCATGTGGAAAAAATCGGCGTAGAACGTGCCCTTAAAGCCATTCATGAAGCCGATAGAGTGCTGCTGGTGGTCGATGCTACAGCACCTGAAGCACTCGATCCGTTTGCCCTCTGGCCCGAGTTTTTGCAACAAAAACCTGATCCGGCCAAGCTCACCTTGATCCGTAATAAGGTTGATCTCAGCCATGAGGCAGTGGCTATGCAAGTCTGCAATGACGGGCATGTGACCATTAACCTGTCAGCCAAATCGACAGAGGGTCTAGATTTACTGCGTGAACACCTGAAAGCCTGCATGGGCTATGAACAAACCGTAGAAGGTAGTTTTAGCGCGCGCCGCCGGCACCTGGACGCTTTAAAACAGGCCAGTACAGCTCTTGAACACGGCCGAGATCAACTCACTCTGGCCGGTGCGGGTGAGCTGTTAGCCGAGGACCTACGGCGTGCTCAGCAAGTACTGGGCGAGATCACCGGAGCGTTTAGTTCTGATGACCTACTGGGGCGAATCTTCTCCAGCTTTTGTATTGGTAAATAGCCAAGCCTGCAGCACTACCAGTTAGTCTCTGACGCTACGCCAGCCACTTAAATGCAAAATAATGCTGCGACCAAACGGTTGCGGCAGGTTTTTTCACGTCTGTTTTAAGGCTTAAAATGGCAATTTTGGCGACTTAAGCTCTGTGGAAAAGCCGCCTTAAAAGCAGTCGATAAAGGGTCTATAAAGCTGTTGAAAACCTAGCCTGTGGGTAAGTCGATGTTTAATCCACAGGCTTAGGCCATTTATCCAAAACCCCCATTGGCACCTAACAACAGATTTGTACATGATGAAAAGTATTGATTCTAAAGGCCTGTAGCAATCTATCCACAGAAAACAGGCTCAGTAGTTATAAACATAAAAATAAAGATTTAAATAAATTCATTCTTATATTCTTTATTAATCAACAACCAGAAGCGTCTAGAAGGCTGCCCAGAGGATTTTGTCCACAAGGCTTCTTTCAAGCAGCCATAGACCCTATACTGAGCGGCTCTGAGCTTTGCTGAATGGCACAAGCCCTCTTTGCTAACAGGCACAAGGTGCGTGGTGGATTTTCCTACTCGTTTTGATGTGATCGTAATCGGTGGCGGCCATGCAGGTACCGAAGCTGCGCTAGCGGCTGCCCGCATGGGGGTGAAAACCCTATTGCTAACCCATAACGTCGAAACGCTCGGGCAGATGAGCTGCAATCCAGCTATTGGCGGTATCGGCAAGAGTCATCTGGTCAAAGAGATCGATGCACTCGGTGGCGTTATGGCCACCGCCACCGATTTAGGCGGCATTCAGTTTCGTGTCCTCAACGGCCGTAAAGGCCCTGCTGTAAGGGCTACTCGAGCTCAGGCAGATCGCTTGTTGTACAAGGCTGCTGTGCGCGAAGTGCTCGAAAACCAGCCAAATCTGTGGATTTTTCAACAAGCCTGCGATGACCTGATTGTCGAGAATGCCGAAGTCAAAGGCGTTATCACCCAGATGGGTTTGCGGATTTACGCAAACTCAGTGGTGTTGACCACTGGCACCTTCCTCGGTGGACTTATCCACATCGGCATGCAGAACTATTCCGGTGGACGCGCCGGTGATCCGCCCTCGATTGCTTTAGCGCAACGTCTACGTGAGTTACCACTGCGGGTAGGCCGGTTAAAAACCGGTACACCACCACGTATCGATGGTCGTTCAGTCGATTTTTCGCAAATGACCGAGCAAGCTGGCGATACGCCAATTCCTGTGATGTCGTTTCTAGGCAACAAGGCGCAGCATCCACGCCAAGTAAGTTGCTGGATTACCCATACCAACGCGCGTACTCACGAGATTATCGCCGCCAATCTGGATCGCTCGCCGATGTACTCGGGCGTAATCGAAGGTATTGGCCCGCGCTACTGCCCGTCGATCGAAGACAAGATCCATCGCTTTGCCGATAAGGACAGTCATCAGGTGTTTATCGAACCTGAAGGACTCACCACCCATGAGTTGTACCCAAACGGTATTTCTACCTCACTGCCCTTCGATGTGCAGTTGCAGATAGTCCGTTCGATTGTAGGTATGGAAAACGCGCATATCGTGCGACCAGGTTATGCCATTGAGTATGATTACTTTGATCCTCGTGATCTGAAGTACAGCCTGGAAACCAAGGTTATCGCTGGTTTGTTCTTTGCTGGGCAAATCAACGGCACAACAGGCTACGAAGAAGCGGCTGCGCAAGGTCTGCTGGCTGGGGCCAACGCTGCGCTGCGCGCGCAAGGCAAGGACAGCTGGTGTCCGCGTCGCGATGAGGCGTACATCGGGGTACTAGTCGACGACCTGATCACTTTAGGCACTCAAGAGCCGTACCGGATGTTTACCTCGCGAGCGGAATACCGTTTGATTCTGCGTGAAGACAATGCCGACTTGCGTTTGACCGAAAAAGGCCGTGAGTTGGGCTTGGTCGATGATCTGCGTTGGGCGGCTTTTTGCAAAAAACGCGAAGCAATTGAGTTAGAAGAACAACGCCTGAAAAGCACTTGGGTAAGGCCGGGTACGCCGCAAGGCGATGCCATTGCTGAACGCTTTGGTACCCCGCTGACCCATGAATACAATCTGCTCAACCTGCTGACCCGGCCAGAAATTGATTACGTCGGCCTCAGTGAAATAACCGATAGTCCTGCACTAGATCCGCAGGTAGCCGAGCAGGTTGAGATCAAAACCAAATATGCCGGTTATATTGACCGTCAGCAGGATGAAATTGCCCGGCTGCGCGCCAGTGAAAACACTCAGTTACCCGACGATATTGATTACATCGGGATTTCCGGGCTGTCGAAAGAAATTCAGCACAAGCTTAGCCAGACGCGTCCACAGACTTTGGGGCAAGCTTCACGCATCCCAGGGGTTACCCCGGCAGCAATTTCTCTGTTGTTGATTCATCTTAAAAAACGCGGCGCTGGCCGGCAGTTGGAGCAAAGTTGCTGATGTCTTCGGTTACCGAGCAGCACGCTGATGAACTTACCCACGGCGCAACCGAGCTTGGAGTTAACCTAAGCGAGCAGCAGCACAGCCAATTATTGGCATATCTGGCGTTGTTGATTAAGTGGAACAAGGCCTACAACCTCACGGCAGTGCGCAACCCTGATGAGATGGTGTCGCGGCATTTACTCGATAGTTTGAGTTTGGTGCCCTTTATCGACGGTGATAGCTGGTTGGACGTAGGTAGCGGTGGCGGTATGCCTGGTATCCCCCTAGCCATTTTGTTTCCAGGCAAGCAATTTACCTTGCTCGACAGTAACGGCAAAAAAACCCGTTTTCTAACCCAAGTCAAACTTGAGCTCAAACTCAGTAATGTGCAGGTTATTAACGCGCGGGTTGAAGCCCTTCAGCCAGAACAACCTTTTGCAGGCATTGTTTCTCGGGCATTCAGCAGCTTGGCCGATTTTGCGAACTGGACGCGTCATTTAGGCAATCAGCACAGTCAGTGGTTGGCCATGAAAGGCCTACACCCTGGCGATGAGCTGCAAGCCTTGCCGAATGATTTCACCCTGCAAGGCGAACACGCCCTTGCGGTTCCAGGTTGCCAAGGCCAGCGTCATCTGCTGATACTGCGCCGCACGTTATGACCGGGGAAGCAGGCAGCCATGGCTAAGGTATTTGCAATTGCAAATCAGAAAGGTGGGGTCGGCAAGACGACTACCTGCATCAACTTGGCCGCCTCGCTTGTGGCCA
>JBBKVZ010000321.1:0-6713 GCA_037968715.1 Pseudomonas sp. | reverse complement strand
CGGCGCAAGCAGCTAAGCAAGTTATCGTGCAGAAAGTGCGCGAGGCTGAGCGTGCTCAGGTGGTTGACGCTTACCGTGATCGGGTTGGCGAGATCATCTCCGGTACCGTTAAAAAAGTGACTCGGGATAACGTCATTGTTGACCTAGGTAACAATGCGGAAGCCTTGTTGGCTCGCGAAGATATTATCGCTCGCGAGAACTTCCGGGTCGGTGCGCGTCTACGTGCTTTGCTGAAAGAAATCCGCAGCGAAAACCGTGGGCCGCAATTAATTCTGTCGCGCACCGCGCCGCAGATGCTGATTGAGTTGTTTCGCATTGAAGTGCCCGAGATCGCTGAAGAGCTGATCGAGGTCATGGAGGCTGCACGTGATCCTGGCTCGCGCGCTAAAATTGCCGTGCGTTCTAAGGACAAGCGCATCGATCCGCAAGGTGCCTGTATTGGCATGCGCGGTTCGCGTGTGCAAGCCGTTTCCGGTGAGTTGGCCGGTGAGCGGGTTGATATCGTGCTGTGGGATGACAATCCTGCCCAGTTCGTTATTAACGCCATGTCGCCTGCTGAAGTCGTAGCTATCGTGGTTGACGAAGATACCCACTCAATGGATATCGCAGTCGGCGCGGATAACTTGGCGCAAGCCATTGGCCGCGGCGGTCAAAACGTTCGTCTTGCTAGTCAGTTGACTGGCTGGACACTCAACGTGATGACGGAAGATGAGTTGCACGGTAAGCAGCAAGCGGAGAGTGGCGACATTCTGCAGCTTCTGATCGATGAGTTAGAAGTCGATGAAGAGTTGGCTCAGGTTCTGGTTGAAGAGGGTTTCACCAGTCTTGAAGACATCGCTTATGTACCGATCGAAGAAATGCTCAGCATTGATGGCTTTGACGAAGAAATCGTTAGCGAGTTACGTGCTCGTGCCAAAGACCGATTGCTGACGCGTGCTATTGCGACTGAAGAAAAACTGGCAGACGCACACCCGGCCGATGACCTGCTCTCACTTGAGGGCATGGACAAAGACCTGGCGTGTGAATTGGCAGTGCGTGGTGTGATTACCCGCGAAGACCTGGCCGAGCAGTCTATTGACGACCTGCTCGACATCGACGGCATCGACTCAGATCGTGCCGGCAAGCTGATCATGGCCGCCCGCGCCCATTGGTTTGAGTAATACCCGCGGCCTGAGGAGAGAGATGCATGACGCAAGTCACGGTGAAAGAATTGGCACAAGTGGTCGACACACCAGTGGAACGCCTGCTATTGCAGATGCGTGAAGCCGGTCTGCCGCACACGGCCGCCGAGCAAGTTGTGACTGACAATGAGAAGCAGGCGCTGTTGGCCCACCTCAAAAGCAGTCACGGCGCTAAGGCTGAACAGCCGCGCAAGATTACCTTGCAGCGTAAAACTACTAGCACCCTGCGGGTTGCTGGTAGCAAGACCATTAGCGTTGAAGTGCGTAAGAAGAAAGTCTTTGTTGAGCGCAGTGCGGAAGAAATTGCCGCAGAGAAAAAGCGTGATATGGAAGACAAGCTCGCAGCAGAAACAGCTAAGCGTCAGGCGGACAATGAGTCGCGTCGCTTAGCCAGTGCTGCTGCTCAAGCTGCTGCGCAAGGCATCGAGCCTGCTGCTGTGCCAGAGGTTGCCCCGGCTGTTGTAGCCGTTGCTGCACCTGCGGCGGTGGTTGCTGCTGCGCCGGTTGAAGAGCGTAAGAAAGACGAGTTGCGCCGCCCTGATAAGCCGCGCAATGAAGACGCAGATCGCCGTGGTGACCGTAAAACTACGGCCCATCGCACTTCTGTTAAAGAGAAAGAAAAGGCTCCGGCACCTCGTACTGCTCCGCGCTCCAACGATGATGAAGGCGATAGCTTCCGTCGTGGTGGCCGTGGCAAGACCAAGATGAAGAAGCGTAATCAGCACGGTTTCCAGAGCCCAACAGGCCCGGTTATCCGTGAAGTCTCGATCGGTGAAACCATCACTGTGGGCGATCTAGCCCTACAGATGTCGGTTAAAGCGGCAGAAGTAATCAAGTTCATGTTCAAGATGGGCACTCCGGTGACCATCAACCAGATACTTGATCAGGAAACTGCGCAGCTAATCGCTGAGGAGCTCGGCCACAAAGTTACCTTGGTTAGCGACAACGCTCTCGAAGAGCAACTGGCTGAGTCGATCAAGTTTGACGGTGCAACCAGTACGCGTGCCCCAGTGGTTACGGTAATGGGTCACGTTGACCATGGTAAGACTTCTTTGCTCGACTACATTCGTCGCGCCAAGGTGGCTTCGGGTGAAGCCGGTGGTATTACTCAGCACATCGGTGCATACCACGTAGAAACTGATCGTGGCATGGTGACTTTCCTTGATACCCCAGGTCACGCCGCGTTTACCTCGATGCGTGCCCGTGGTGGCTAGGCAACCGATATTGTGATTTTGGTTGTTGCTGCTGACGACGGCGTGATGCCGCAAACCATCGAAGCCGTTCAGCATGCCAAGGCTGCTGGCGTGCCGCTGGTGGTTGCCGTGAACAAAATCGACAAGCCAGGCGCCGATCTAGATCGTATCCGCAGCGAGTTGTCTGTACACGGTGTTACCTCAGAAGAGTGGGGTGGCGATACGCCGTTCGTTTCAGTTTCGGCGAAAGTCGGTACTGGCGTGGATGACCTGCTGGAAGCGGTATTGTTGCAAGCCGAAGTGCTTGAGCTTAAAGCTACTCCATCGGCTCCTGGCCGTGGTGTTGTGGTTGAGTCGCGCTTGGACAAGGGTCGCGGCCCAGTAGCTACCGTGCTGGTTCAAGACGGTACCTTACGCCAAGGCGATATGGTTCTGGTCGGTTCCAACTTCGGTCGCATTCGCGCCATGCTCGACGAGAACGGCAAGCCAATTAAAGAAGCTGGTCCAGCTATTCCGGTCGAGATTCTCGGTCTGGATGGCACCCCGGAAGCGGGCGACGAGCTGATCGTATTGGCTGATGAGAAGAAGGCGCGTGAAATTGCCTTGTTCCGTCAAGGCAAGTTCCGCGAAGTCAAATTGGCTCGTGCACATGCCGGCAAGCTTGAGAACATCTTCGAGAACATGGGCCAGGCCGAGAAGAAGACGCTTAATATCGTCCTCAAATCGGACGTACGCGGTTCCCTCGAAGCATTGCAAGGCGCCTTGGGCGGCCTGGGCAATGAAGAAGTACAAGTACGGGTAATCGGTGGCGGTGTCGGTGGTATCACCGAGAGCGATGCGAACCTGGCTTTGGCTTCACGTGCAGTTATCTTCGGTTTCAACGTTCGTGCTGATGCAGGCGCACGTAAGATCGTCGAGCAGGAAGGTCTGGATATGCGTTATTACAACGTGATCTACGACATTATCGAAGACGTCAAAAAGGCCCTTACCGGCATGCTTGGCAGCGACGTTCGCGAGAACATCCTCGGTATTGCTGAAGTTCGCGATGTATTCCGCTCACCTAAGTTTGGCGCGATTGCCGGCTGTATGGTGTTGGAAGGTGTTGTGCACCGTAACCGTCCGATTCGTGTACTGCGTGAAGACGTGGTTATCTTCGAAGGCGAGTTGGAGTCTCTGCGTCGCTTCAAAGACGACATGGCCGAAGTCCGTGCTGGCATGGAATGCGGTATTGGCGTTAAGAGCTACAACGACGTTAAGCCTGGCGACAAGATCGAAGTGTACGAGAAGGTCCAAGTGGCCCGCAGCCTCTAAGCCGCGAGCTGTACAACGCAACGCCCGGTCAGGCTCTCGCCTTGCCGGGCGTTTGGCGCTTTCAGACCGCGCAGATTTCAGCTGTGCAGTAAGTAACAGGTAACTAATCATGGCAAAAGAATATAGCCGCACCCAGCGTATTGGCGATCAGATGCAGCGCGAGCTAGCGCAGCTGATCCGTCGCGAAATTAAAGATCCGCGCGTCGGTTTGGTGACCATCACCGCCGTGGAAGTTAGTCGTGATGTTAGCCACGCAAAGATTTTTATCACCGTAATGGGCCAAGACAGTGCTGAAGATATCGCCCAGAACCTTAAGGTTTTGAATGATGCTTCTGGTTTTCTGCGCATGCAGTTGGGCCGTTCGATGCAGTTGCGTAACGTGCCACAGTTGCACTTTCACTTTGACTCAAGTGTCTCGCGTGGCGCGCATTTGTCGGCCTTGATTGAGCGTGCCGTGGCTGAAGACAGTCAGCACCCAGCGGCGGCGGCGGATCGCTCGGGCGATGATGAGGCTGAAGAGGCGGGCAAAGCGTGAAGGGCGTGCCTCAGGTTAAGCGTGTTCGTCGTGATGTTAGCGGAATAATTTTGTTGGATAAGCCGATTGGCTTTACCTCCAATGCGGCATTGCAGAAGGTTCGTTGGTTGCTAAATGCCGAGAAGGCTGGGCATACCGGTAGTCTTGATCCGTTAGCCACCGGTGTTTTGCCATTGTGCTTTGGTGAGGCTACCAAGTTTTCTCAGTACTTGCTGGATGCCGATAAGGGTTACGAAACCCTTATGCAGCTAGGGCAAACCACCACCACCGGCGATGCCGAGGGTGAGGTGTTGCTTGAGCGTGAAGTGACTTGTAGTCGCGCTGATATTGACGCTGTTTTGCCGGCGTTTCGCGGCCCAATCAGCCAGATTCCGCCGATGTATTCGGCTCTAAAACGCGACGGTCAGCCGCTGTACAAACTGGCGCGGGCTGGCGTGGTGGTGGAGCGTGAACCGCGTTCTGTTACTATCAATGGCTTAGAGTTACTCGAATTCGAGCAGCAACAAGCGCGTTTGTCGGTGAGTTGCACCAAGGGTACTTATATTCGCACCTTGGTCGAGGACATCGGCGAGCAGCTGGGTTGCGGTGCTTATGTAGCCCAGTTGCGACGCACCCAAGCAGGGCCTTTTGCGTTGGCGCAAACCGTCACGCTGGAAGAGCTTGAGCGGGTGCATGCCGAGGGCGGTAATGAAGCGGTAGATCAGTTTCTGTTACCCTCCGACAGTGGTTTGTTGCATTGGCCAATCGTACAGTTTTCCGAGCACAGTAGTTTTTACTGGCTCAACGGCCAGCCAGTGCGGGCGCCAGAAGCGCCGCAGTTCGGCATGGTGCGGGTACAAGATCACAACGGTCGCTTTATCGGTATCGGTGAAGTGGGCGAAGACGGGCGCATTGCGCCGCGTCGACTGATTCGGTCACAGTGACCGAAGCGAGCTGTTGTAAATCGCAAGATTTGTGGCAGCTTTAGCACGAGGGTGGCTGTTAATAGGCGCGGTCACATCTCATTTAAAAATACAGGGAGTAGTCCCTGGCCTGTTACCTAAAGGAGCCTCTCATGGCACTTAGCGTTGAAGATAAAGCCCAAATCGTAACTGAGTACCAGCAAGCTGTTGGTGATACTGGCTCGCCAGAAGTGCAAGTTGCACTGCTGACTGCCAACATCAACAAATTGCAAGGTCACTTCAAAATCAACGGTAAAGATCACCACTCGCGTCGTGGTCTGATCCGTATGGTTAACCAGCGTCGTAAGTTGCTGGATTACCTGAAGGGCAAGGATGTTACTCGTTACACCAGCCTGATCGGTCGTTTGGGTCTGCGTCGCTAATACGACGTTGTTGAGGTTGGTGGTTTGTCGCAGGTGTCGAGCTGGTCCTTAGGGGCAAGTTAGCAATCTGCGGCAGGCCACCAGCCTCAAGTTTTATCTGGGTAGCGCTCGGGTCCGATTCCCGTTGTTCTCCACATATTTGCAGTAGCGTTTTATGTACAAGCTAGTCGTGCACAAACAGATTTCCCCAAGGCAAAAAAGAGAAGGTAACCACACCGTGAACCCGGTAATTAAAAAGTTTCAATATGGTCAATCGACCATCACCCTCGAGACCGGCCGTGTTGCCCGTCAAGCATCAGGCGCGGTACTGGTAACTGTCGATGATGACGTTGCCGTACTGGTCACCGTAGTTGGCGCCAAGCACGCCGACCCAAGCAAAGGCTTCTTCCCGCTGTCCGTGCATTACCAAGAGAAAACCTACGCAGCCGGCAAGATCCCGGGCGGTTTTTTCAAGCGTGAAGCTCGTCCGTCAGAGAAAGAAACCCTGACCTCGCGTTTGATCGATCGTCCGATCCGCCCATTGTTCCCAGAAGGCTTCATGAACGAAGTGCAGGTTATCTGCACCGTGATGTCGACTAGCAAGAAAACCGATCCAGACGTTGCTGCCATGATCGGCACCTCGGCTGCTCTGGCTATTTCCGGTATTCCGTTTGACGCCCCGTTCGGCGCCGCGCGCGTAGCTTTCCACGAAAGCACCGGCTACCTGCTTAATCCAACCTACGAGCAGCTCAAGGCTTCCAGCCTGGACATGGTTGTAGCTGGCACCAAAGACGCCGTGTTGATGGTTGAATCGGAAGCTAAAGAGCTGACCGAAGACCAGATGTTGGGCGCTGTGTTGTTTGCCCACGACGAATTCCAGGTAGTGATCAAAGCCGTTACTGAATTGGCTGCCGAAGCTGGCAAGCCGACTTGGGACTGGACTGCTCCAGCTAAGAACGACGCCCTGATCGACGCAATTCGCGGCGAATTCGGTGCAGAAATCTCGGCGGCTTACGCGATCATCGTTAAGCACGAGCGTTATGCCCGTCTCGGCGAATTGCGTAACCAAGTGGTTGCTAAGTTCTCAGGCAGCGAAGGTCAGGCCTCGGCTGGCGAAGTTAAAGAAGTGTTCGGCGAAATCGAATACCGCACCGTGCGCGAGAACATCGTTAACGGTAAGCCACGTATCG
>JBBKVZ010000320.1:0-4547 GCA_037968715.1 Pseudomonas sp. | reverse complement strand
TACGAACACCAAGTGACGGTCAGTGTTGACGATGTGCTGGTCGAGTCGCACGAGTGCGCAGACCCGCTGGCCTTTGTCGAAGCCTTCAAAGAGCGCTATCAGGTGGCCCCGGTGGCCGGCTTGCCGCGTTTCAATGGTGGCCTAGTCGGCTACTTTGGCTACGACTGCGTGCGCTACGTGGAGAGCAAATTAGCCAAGTGCCCGAACCCTGACCCGCTGGGTAACCCGGATATTTTGCTGATGGTCTCGGACGCCGTGGTGGTGTTCGACAACCTCGCCGGCAAACTGCACGCCATCGTGTTGGCCGACCCCCGCGAGGCGGATGCTTTTGACTCGGCGCAAGCGCGTTTAGACGAGTTGCTCGAGCAGTTACGCCAACCGATCACCCCGCGTCAGGGCCTGGATTTGTCGGCTCTTAACGATGCCCCCGAGCCGCTGTTTCGCTCCAGCTTTAGCCGTGAAGATTACGAGCGCGCCGTGGATACCGTGAAGGAATACATCCTTGCCGGTGACTGCATGCAGGTGGTGCCGTCGCAACGCATGAGTATCGACTTTGCTGCCGCGCCGATTGATCTGTACCGGGCGTTGCGCTGCTTTAATCCAACGCCCTATATGTACTTCTTTAACTTCGGCGACTTCCATGTGGTCGGTAGCTCGCCAGAAGTGCTGGTGCGCGTTGAGGATGGTTTAGTCACGGTGCGGCCGATTGCCGGCACTCGGCCACGCGGCGCCACCGAGGAGGCTGACTTAGCTCTGGAGCAAGACCTGCTCAGTGATGCCAAGGAAATCGCCGAACACCTGATGCTGATTGATTTGGGTCGTAACGACGCCGGGCGTGTCTCGGAAACCGGTACGGTTAAAGTCACCGAGAAAATGGTCATCGAGCGTTACTCCAACGTGATGCACATTGTCTCTAACGTTAACGGTCAGCTGAAGCAGGGTCTTAGCGCGATGGATGCGCTGCGCGCTATTTTGCCTGCCGGTACGTTGTCTGGAGCGCCGAAAATTCGCGCCATGCAAATTATCGACGAGCTGGAGCCGGTTAAGCGTGGCGTCTACGGCGGCGCAGTGGGTTATCTGGCCTGGAACGGTAATATGGACACCGCTATTGCCATCCGCACCGCAGTGATCAAAAACGGCGAGCTGCATGTGCAAGCGGGTGGCGGCATAGTCGCCGACTCGGTGCCGGCGCTGGAGTGGGAAGAAACGCTGAATAAGCGCCGGGCGATGTTTCGTGCCGTGGCCTTGGCCGAGCAAACCCATAAGACCCACAACCAGTGACGTGTTTAACCTTTCGGTTGGCCGCGCGGTGGTGCCAGTCCGCTTAGCTATTGGCTAAATCGCTGCCTGCGGGTAGCTGTTTAGCGTTTTCATTTTTGTTGTCTCTGATGCTGGAACCCCTGTATGCCTGCTGCCTCAACTCCTTCTGCCTTAGCCGTGCTACCGGAGAACTACAAAGCGCTGCTGTATGTTTTGGCGTTGTCGTTCCCGGGGCAGAGCAAAACGGCGCTGGTGCGTCAGCTGCGTGACATGGGCGCCCGTGCTACGGCGGCGCGCGCCTTCGATGCGGCCGCCTTGAACGAGATTCTCGAGCCCTTGCAACGCCTAGAGTGGCTAAGCCCAAGCGGCGGGGCTGGGCAGTTGATTTGCCTGCTGGCGGGGCGGCGCAATTTGGTCTTGCAGCAACTGAGCAGCGACCCGAGTAAAAGCCAGTGGCTGGAGATTTTGCGTGGCAGCTTAGTGGCGCCGCGTACCGCTTGGGATGCCCCCACCAAAGAGTTCCAGTTGCAGAGCCTGTGGTTGGCGATGCTGCAGGGCCAAGCGTTTGACTTGCAGCAGTGCCTAGACCGCTTAGAGAACTGGCAAGTTGAGTCACCGGCCCAGCAGTTGTTGGCCGATGACGCGGGCAAGCAGGTGTTTGCCAGCTTGTTCCCAGCAGTGCAGTGCTTGCTGCTGCAGGACTATTTGCAACAGCTCAGCTGCGACTTGCAGCCCGCCGATGAGGTGTATCGCTTGGGCCTGGCGCTGCTGGCGCGCAATCCAGAACATAGCGATCTGGCCCTGCAACTGTTGCAACAGGCGCTCTGGCGCGGCGATTGGCAGCAGTTCGCCGCGCTCGGTAACAGCGCGCTGGCGGTGATGCAGCAGTTTATTTCGGCCGTGCTCAGTGGCAGCTACACCCCGGCGCTGACTGCGCTGCAGGAGTGGAGCGCCTCGATCAAACGGCAGAGCAAAAAGCGCAAGCTGGAGCTGCCGCCGATGCTGAACAGTTTTTACTGTTTGGCCATGCTCGCCAGTGGTGATCCGCAGCGTTATCCGCTGCTTAAACAAGCGGTCAATCTCGGCGTTAAGGAGTGTTACGGGCGCAGTTATCCGGCCTTATTAATGCTGGTCGAGCAGTTGCAAGGCAATAGCCGAGCCTTGGCGCAGGGCTTTGACGGCGCTGTGGCGTTCAACGGTTTTGACGGTTTGTTGTTGGCCTTGGGCCTGTATTGGATCGACGCCGAAGTGGTGCGCAGCCCGGCCTGGCGCATCCAGTTGGAGGCCTTTGCCAAGCAATTGCAGCGTGATGGTTATCTCTGGTTGAGCGCCGAAGTTGAGGCCTTGTTAGCCCAGCAGTTTGGCCACGTGTGGCAGCCGCCCGCTTGGTATACCGACAAAGGTTTGCTGCCGCTGGTGGGCATCTATCAGCGCCAAGAAGCCTGGCAGCATGCGCTCGCCGCACTGGCGTTATTGAACCCCAGCAAGACTACCGGCGCCAACGAGGCCAAGCAGAGCGGCAGCCGCCTGGCCTGGCTGATCGACAGCAGCAGCCAGAACCCGCAGCTTGAGCCGCGTGAGCAAAAGATGGGGGCCAAGGGCCAGTGGAGTAAGGGTCGGGTAGTGGCGCTCAAGCGTTTACTGGAAGAGGGCGATAGCCTGGAGTTCTTGCTAGAGCAAGACTTACAAGCCATCCGCATGATTCAGTCCAGCCCCGACTATTACGGCGGCGTGCGTTACGAGTTGCCGAGCGAACTGGCTTTACCACGTTTGGTTGGCCATCCGGCGCTGTTCTGGGCCGACGCGCCCGAGGTGCGTATCGACTTGGCGCTGGGGCATGCCAGCTTGCAGCTGAAATCCGAGGCTGAGCAGATTCACATCAAGCTCGAACCCCGCGAGTTGCAAAATCAGCGCACTTTGCTGATTTACAAGGAAACCCCGACCCGGCTGCTGGTGTATCCAGTCAACCGCGAACTGCGGCAGATCATCGATATTATCGGTAATGGCTTGAGTGTGCCGCAGGCCGGCAAGGCGCAGTTGATCGATGCGATCAGCGCCATTGCGCCATTACTGCCGATTCATTCCGATTTACCGGAACTGGCCAGCCACCTCGATTGCGTGGCGGCCGATGCCACCTTGTATGCGCATTTATTGCCGTTGCAGGGCGGCTTGCGTTTGCAGTTGTTGGTGCGCCCGTTAGCCCATAGCAGCTGGTTTAAACCCGGTGTGGGTTTAGCCAATATTCTCGGTGAGCAAGACGGTAAAGCCCTGCAGGCTACCCGTGATCTGGCCACTGAAGCCGACACCCTAGCCTGGGTGCTGGCGGGCTGCCCGGCCTTGGCTCAGGCAGAAACCGATGGCCAAGAGTGGCAGCTGGAAGATCCGCAAGATGCCTTGCAGGTCCTCAGTGAACTGCAATTGCTGGATGGCGACCGCTTGCAATGCGTGTGGCCGGAAGGCGAGCGCATGCGCATTAAAGGTCGGCCGGGCATGGGCCAGCTCAAGCTGGGCCTGAAACAGCAGGGCGAGTGGTTTATTTTGGCCGGTGAACTGCACCTCGACGATGGTCGGGTGCTGCATTTGCGCCAATTGCTGGAACTGCTGAAAACCAACAAGGGGCGCTTCCTTAAACTCGGTGAGCAGGACTGGCTAGCGCTGAGCAGCAACCTGCGCAAACACTTGGATGAGCTGGCCCATTTGGCTGATCGAGTGGGCGACGACGGCTTGCGCTTGAACCTGTTAACCGCACCGCTGTTAGCCGGTTTGGCGCACGAGGCCGGGGAGTTTCAGGCCGACGCCAGCTGGCAGGAACACCTAGACAAACTCGAGTCGCTGAAAAACTTTCAGCCGCAATTACCGAGCACCCTGCAGGCCGAATTGCGCGACTACCAGCGTGAAGGCTTTGACTGGCTAGCCCGGCTTGCCGAGTGGGGGGTTGGCGCGTGTCTGGCGGATGACATGGGCCTGGGTAAAACCGTGCAGGCCTTGGCCTTGATGTTGTTACGTGCCCCGCGTGGGCCGCAGTTGGTTATCGCGCCTACCTCGGTGGCGATTAACTGGTTGTCTGAGGCGGCGCGCTTTGCGCCGACGCTAAAAGTGCATAACTACCAGCAGGCCCGCAGCCTCGCCGGGCTTGGTCCGTTAGATTTAGTGGTGGCCAGTTACGGTCTATTGCAGCAAGACGATGCCGCGTTTGCCGCGCAGCACTGGACCAGCGTGGTGCTGGACGAGGCGCAGGCAATCAAGAACTCCAGCAGTAAGCGCTCGCAGGCGGCCATGACCCTGCA
>JBBKVZ010000319.1:0-6375 GCA_037968715.1 Pseudomonas sp. | reverse complement strand
TTGATTCCACACTTGGCGGCCGACAACCTCGGCGGCCTAGCCGTGCATATTTACGCCATCACCCTCACCGCCTTGGCGCTGGCGTGGGTTGGGGTGAGTTTTCGTTTTGGCGGCCTACTTTGAACTGTTCAGCGCGCCAGGGCGGTAATTAATCGCGCAAAAAAAAGGCGCGGCAAGCGCCACGCCTTGTTCACTCACATACGCTCTTATCAGGTGCACTTGCCACAGCAGCCTTCTGGCTCGGCGGCTTTTTTCAACTGACGGAGCAATTCGTCTTTGAGCACCACACGCTCAACTTTCAGGGTTGCCAAGGCATTTTCATCGAGCATATCAACGCCGTCTTCAACGCGGCACACGCGCTTGTCCAGCGCCTCATACTCATCCGCCAAGCGGGCAAAGTGATGGTCTTCCTGACGCAAGCTATGCAACTGTTCGCGCATATCAGGAAAGTCAGCAATCAATGAATGGTGTTCTACATGCATGGGATAACTCCTGTGATGATTGCTTGTAGGCTAATCGCTCAGGCCAGATCGGCAGTTGACCAAGATCAACACTGACATCCGCAGCCCGACTAAAACCGTCCAGCCAACAGCCAACAGCATCTAGCCGAGCATCCGCTGGCGTCATAAACTGCCCAAACTCTCACTCTTAAGGAAGCCACACATGAGCGTACTCAACGAATTCAAGGCCTTCGCGGTCAAAGGCAACGTGGTCGACATGGCGGTCGGCATCATCATTGGTGTCGCCTTTGGCAAAATAGTCTCCTCGTTTGTGGGCGACATCATCATGCCGCCAATCGGCATGCTGATCGGCGGCGTCGACTTCAGCGCCCTGGCCGTTACCCTCAAGGCCGCCGTAGGCGACACGCCAGCAGTAACGCTCAGCTACGGCAAGTTTTTACAGACCGTGTTTGATTTTATAATCGTCGCCTTCGCCATCTTTGTGGGGGTCAAGGCCATCAACAAGCTGAAAACCGCTGAGGCCGTGGTTGAAGCCACTGCAGCGCCAGCCCCCAGCAAAGAACAGCTACTGCTGAGCGAAATTCGTGACCTGCTAAAAGCCCAGCAACCAAAAGTCTGACTCCTCCAGCAAATAACCGCAGAGCCATGCCCTGCGGTACTCCCCCCCCCGCAATCAGCCGCCTTCAGCGCATCTCACCCTGCGCGCAAAACCTATCGCCTGCGCTCATGGTGCTTTTGATTTTTCTGCCTAGACTAACCAATAGACTTGCCAATCGTTGCTGCCCCCCCTGCTGAAATTACGCCCACAGAGGCCCACTGACGGCTAAGCACTCGCTTTAGACGTTGCTGAAAAACAAGGGTTAATCATGAGCACTGAACACCAAGACGAGCTGTTCGCATTTGACGAAGAGATGAACACCAACACTGACTCAGGCCCCGCCAGTACGTGGCGAATACTGATTGTCGATGACGATATTGACGTTCATCAGTCAACCGGCTTTGCCATGGCTAATACCGAAGTGTTCGGTCGGCAGATCGAGTTCTTGCACGCCTACTCCGCCGCTGAGGCGATCGCCGTGCTCAGCGAGCAAACAAACATTGCCGTCATTTTGCTCGATGTGGTGATGGAAGCGGACGATTCGGGCCTGCAACTGGTGCGTATCATCCGCAAGGAAATAGGCAATACCGAGGCGCGCATTATTCTGCGCACTGGCCAGCCGGGCTACGCGCCCGAGATAGAGGCTATTCGCGATTACGACATTAACGACTACAAAACCAAATCTGAGCTGTCGCGCAATCGGCTATACACCGCGCTGACCGCCGCGGTGCGCTCATACGATCAAATCAGCGCGCTAAATGCCAGTCGCCGCGGTTTGAGCATGGTGATCCGCGCCAGCGGCCAACTTATGGCACGCCAAGGTGTCAATGAGTTTGCCGCTGGCATCATCACGCAAATTTGCGGCCTGTTTGGCCTGCCCGCCGAAGGCATGGTCTGCGCGTATGACCAAACCAACAGGCCCGACCAAGCATTAATTATCGCCGCCGCCGGCAGCCTCACCTGCTGCATTAACAAGCACCTCGACACGCTGCCCAATCAGGACATCGCCAATGCGCTCAGCCAATGTTTACGCAAGCGCAGCAATTTTTATGATGCGCACTCAACCACCCTGTTCTTCCCCGGCCAATCACACAACGACATGGCCGCCTACCTACAAACCGACAAACCGCTGAACGAACTCGACCGACAATTACTCGAGGTTTTTTGCACCAACATCACCATTACCCTCGACAACGTGCAGCTACTCACTCAGCTCAAAGACCACGCCTACAACGACCAACTCCTGCATATCCCCAACCGGCTGGCGTTTGTGCAGTCCCTAGATCAAGCGTTGCGCGAGGGGCCACGCAGTGAAACCACACTGGCGCTGATCGATATTGACGGCTTCTCTGAGCTTAACGACGCCCTTGGCCATCAGCATGGCGATGCCTTGCTGATGGCCGCGACCCAACGCTTACAACAAATGCTGCCCGCCGAGGTTTTGCTAGCGCGGGTGGCCGGCGATGTTTTTGGTATTTTGGCCAGTACCGCAACGTTCGAGCAAACCAAGTTGACCGAGCTATTTCGTTTGCCGCTGCAGCTTGCTTTTATCAGCCAAAACCTCACCGCCACCATAGGCCTGACCTGCCTTGATCAAATTGACGGCAACGGTACCGACGCACTCAAAGCCGCCAATATCGCGCTCAAACATGGCAAAAAACACCAGCGCGGCAAAATTTGCCACTTCACCCGTGATATGGAGTTTGAAACCCGTGCCCGTGTGCGCCTGTTGCAAGACCTGCGCAGCGCTTTCGACCGCGAGCGCTTATTTGTGGTTTATCAGCCGCAAATATCGCTGAGCACTCGGCAATTAATCGGCGTCGAGGCCCTATTGCGCTGGCGCAATGATGACGGCAGCTTTGTGCCACCCGCGGAGTTTATTCCGCTAGCAGAAAGCTCAGGACTGATAATCAGCCTAGGCGAATGGGTACTGCGCAACGCCTGCCATGACCTGAAAAAGCTGATGCAAATTAACCAACAAAAATTACGCATGGCCGTGAACGTTTCGGTCATGCAGTTTCGTCAGGCAAACTTTCTTGAGGTGCTCGACCGAACCCTGGCCGAGAGCGGCATCGACCCACATCTGCTGGAGCTGGAAATCACCGAGTCGGTCGCGGTACTGGAACCAGGCTTGATGATCGAGCTGCTAAACCAGATCAAATCGCGCGGTGTCTGCATCGCGATAGACGACTTCGGCACCGGCTTTTCATCGCTCAGTTATCTCGAACAGCTGAACGTCGACCGCTTAAAAATCGACATCAGTTTCGTGCGCAACATCACACAAAGCGAGGGCAGCCGACGGATTGTCGAGACCATCATCCAGCTAGGCAAAAGTTTGCAGCTGGAACTCATCGCCGAAGGTATTGAACAAGACAGCCAAGCCGCTCTGCTAACGACTCTGGGCTGCCATGAAGGCCAAGGCTATTTATTCTCCAAACCTCTCGAACTGCCGGCATTGCTGGCCTTTATGCAAATGCCTTAATGCCGAGCCCGTTGATCGGCACTGCAGGTTTCAGCCAGTACGGCAGTCGAAAGACTGCCCTGGATGTCACGCGACATCCGCGCTGACTTCTCGGCGACATTCAGCGTATGCATCAAGCTGATACAACACCCGTAAATAACCAACTCATTGACGATGGACGCGTGCGTAATGCCGAGTACACCTGCCCCGCTCAGCGCAGCTAAAGCAGCACGACCGTGGCCGTTGCTGACGATTCTTGCCAGCCGCTTCATTCTCGTCGCATTGATCCCCGTGCTGGCGATCGGTCTGCTATTTAGCTTGTATTACGAACCCTTAATGCGCACCGACGTGGCGAGTAAACAACTGGCCGTCGCCCAAGCGACAGCGCAGCAAATCGAAAAACACTTCAGCGTGGCCAACCGTGAACTTAACGCCCTGGCGCAATTATTCAGCAGTACCAGTGCGTTGCAGCGCGACGATATAGAAACCCTGCTGAACGTTTATGCCAGCGCCTCAGATACATATGAAGCACTGTATTTGACCGATGAACAGGGCCGCATCACTAACACCGGCCTGACCGTGGCCAACCGCAAATTTCGACAAAATCTGCAAGGCCTGGATATTTCTGCGCGTGATTTTGTCTTGCAAGCACACCGCGAGCAGCGTGGCGTTTGGTCCAACAGCTACCCATCGAGCGTCAGTGCACGCTTGACCGCAGCGCTGGCCCAGCCGATTGGCCGGCGTACGCTGGTGGGCGAAGTGGCGATCAGCCAACTACCCGAATTGGTCGGCGAGCTTAACCAAAATGGCACCCTGCAAATTCGCCTGTTCGACCGGCAAAATCAGCTGCTGGCGAGTTCTGCGAACGAGGCTCGTACAGCCAGACCAACAATTGTTGACAACGTTGCAGTGCTCCAGACAAGCCTGGGTAAATCCAGCCACTTTCAGCTCGATGGCCAGGCGCTGGTGGGCATTGCCTTAACCATACCGGGCCCAGAATGGTCGGTATTGGTTGCCCAACCCGAAAACCAGGCCTACGCCGCCATCACCACGGCCTGGCAACGTATCAGTTCAACTCTGGGGCTAGCGCTGGCCGTGGCACTGTTAATTGCCGGGATCACCAGCTGGATATTGGCGAAAAAAATCTCCCAGTTCACCGAGCATGTCGGCGCCATAGCCCAAGGCAGCTATGACCTACCCCCCGTACCAGCCGACATCAAAGAGCTGTGCATGCTGCAAACCAGTTTGCAGCAAATGGTCAGCGCTATTGGCGAGCGAGAGCACGCCATGCAAGCCACTGAGCAACACCTGCACGACAGTGAAGCTCGCCTGCTCGCCACCCTGGAAAACACCCCAAACGTAGCGGTGCAATGGTTCGATGCCCAAGGCCATGTGCTGCTGTGGAACCCGGCCTGCGAGCGGCTGTATGGCATTGCCAGCCGCGACGCCCTGGGCAAGAGCCTTGATCAGCTGATTTTTTCTCGCGAGCAAAACCTAATGTTTAACGCCATCCTGCGCGAAGCCAGCAAAGGCATCCCATTAGGCCCGTATCTGTGTGACTACCTAAATATAGAGGGTGACCAGCTGTACTTGCTGACCACCACGTTCAGTATTCCGGCACCTAACGGCGAGCAGCATTTTGTTTGCATGAGCATCGACGTCAGCGATCAGAAAAATACCGAGCGGGCTTATCGAGAACTTAACAACAGCCTTGAGCTGCGGGTTGCCCAGCGCACCCTAGCCCTCAGCCAAAGTAACGAGCAGCTAAATAAGACCCTAGACAACCTGCAACAAGCGCAACACGGCTTGGTGCAAAGCGAAAAGCTGGCGGCCTTGGGCTCGTTGGTGGCCGGTATTGCTCACGAACTGAACACGCCCATTGGCAACAGCGTGATGGCCGCCAGCACCTTGCACGACCACACACAGAGCATGGCCAGCACCGTTAACGCGGGGGCGTTACGCCGCTCGATGCTTGATCAGTTTATTGCCGACAGTCAAACCACCTGTGACATCTTGAATCGCAACTTGCGCCGCGCCAGTGAGTTAATCAGCAGTTTCAAGCAGGTCGCGGTTGATCAAACCGGAGCGCAACGGCGCAGCTTTCAGCTCTGCGAGGTGGTCAACGAAATTATTATCACCCTCGGCCCGAGCCTGAAAAAAAGCCCACTCACCCTAGAAAGCAGCATTGATGAACAGATATGGCTCGACAGCTATCCGGGCGCGGTCGGGCAGATTCTGGTCAACCTAATCAATAACTCGGTCTTGCATGCGTTCAGCGAGCGCAGCCAAGGGCTCATTAGCCTGCGCGCCTACAACAGCAAGCCCGGCTGGATCGAATTGACGGTTACCGACAATGGCGCGGGGATTAGCGCCGAGCACCTGCCAAAAATTTTCGACCCGTTCTTCACCACCAAACTCGGCCAAGGCGGCAGCGGTTTAGGTTTGAATATCGTGCATAACCTGACCACCAGCATGCTCGGCGGCAAGCTTGAGGTGGCCAGTCAAATTAACTGGGGAACCCGCTTTACCCTGTCGCTGCCATTGATCGCCCCGCAAACCAGCCTGCCAACCGAGCACCAGCCAACAGCCACCGCTGCCAGTAATTCACCACCAACACCACCACCACCTGACCTGGCCAGCGATTAAGGCATAGGTGCATGTCGCGCAGTTTGAGCCGCGTGCGGCAGTCGTCGATCATCTGCGGATGCCACAGATCATCACCCGCGATTGCGCCGTCAGCGCCAGCCCGGCTTAATTCACTGGTAAATTCACCGCCCGGCAGCACGCTAGAAAAAAACCGAGGTACTCATCATGGGCCGCCGAGGCCATCGAGTAGGCTCGCCAAACCGTCGAAC
>JBBKVZ010000318.1:0-13493 GCA_037968715.1 Pseudomonas sp. | reverse complement strand
GCGGCGTCCTGCCAGCGGGCGGTGAAGGTCACAAATGCATGCTCCGGATTGCCTGCGAGCACTTGACTGCTCTCCACTGTGAGGCCAAGCCACTGGCTTTGGCTGCTCCAGTCGCTGATGGCAGCCCGATCAAGCAGTGTTTGTTGTATCGGCAAGGTGCTGCTTATCAGATAGTCAACAGAGCCTAAAACGTAGGCGCTATAGCGTGAGCGCATTAGGCTTTCGGCGCTCTTGGGTAGGCTGCCGTTGTGGTAAAGAGCGCAGCAATCGGCCAGCAACTGGCCGCTGCCGCAGGGGCAGTTCGGGCTCATGCGATCACCACCAATATTTTCCGTAATTCTGCGGATTGGCCCAAAACTTGGCATTTAGCCAGTCGGGTACCTGTTTATATTCGCGCAGGTCATAGGTAAATAACGTCAAGATCTGTGCATCGCGCTGGAACTCTGCGCTGACCTCTAGGGCCAGCGCGTAAAAATCACTGCGTTGCCAGTCGCAGGCAGCAAGGTCGATCAATACCGCCAGTTTGCTGGCATTTAAATTACGCACGCCGGCCAGCAGTTCAAGGCCGCTGCGCTGATTTAAGTGCTCAAGACAGTCGACAAAAATTGCTAAATCAAAGCGCTGTGCCGCTAATTCCGCCGGCAAATGCCCCACGGGTGCATGGGCATAACGACAGTCTGGGTGCGCGTCGAGAAAGGCCTGTACCGCCGGCAATTGCTCGGCGCCGACCAACAACAAACTGTGCGGGCTGTGTTGCGCAAGTAAAGCCGCCAATGCTTGCTGTGGCGTGTGCGGAGAAAAACGCTCAGTCATTTGAAATCCTCAAAATAAGCCTGCAAGACTAGCGCGCCATTGTGGGTAGGCCTAGCGGTCAGTTGGACTTAGCGCTGTTCTTGCGCCGCAAGCCGGTCTTTCCTGCGCTACCGATGCCTAGGTTTTTGAGGCTACTAGAGTTGGCGCTTTTTAAAACCAAGGTCTTTACTGCAAAAAGAATCGGTTTTCATCCGATCGACTCAGGAGAGCACCTATATGAATATGTTTAAGGCAACGGTTCCGTTACTGCTGGCCGCTGGCGTGTTGGGCGGTTGCAGTACGTATCAGAAAGGCGATTTGCCAATGTGCGCTGCAATTGGTGGTGTAACAGGCGGCGCACTGGGTGCAATTGAGAGTTCGACCATGGCCGGCGTTGTTGGCGCTACGGGCGCGGTGTTGAGTGTTGCCTATTGCTGGGTGCACGGCGATGCCGATGGCGATGGGGTCGTGAACAAGACCGACAAGTGTCCAAATACCCCTATGGGGACCCAAGTTGACGCTGTCGGCTGTCCGATAGAGGTGGTAGTGGTTGAAGAGGTGGTTGAGGTTGTGCAGGTAGATGAAGTCGTAGTGGTTAACAACCTGCACTTTGCTTTCAACTCGGCTGATTTAACCAGCGCAGATAAGTCGGCGCTCGATACAGTCGCCACTAAGCTGCGCCAAGATGCACCGAATGCCAAGTTGAGTTTGGTTGGTTTTACTGACAGCGTTGGCTCTGATGCTTACAACCTGAAACTGTCCGAACGTCGCGCCATGTCGGTTGCAAACTACCTAGTTGCGACAGGTGTTCCACAGGCCAATATTGTTGCCGTTGGCGGCATGGGCGAGGCTGATCCAGTGGCGGACAATGCCTCTGCTGATGGTCGCGCGATGAACCGCCGCGTAGTTATCGCTATAGATAATTAAGCCGGTAGGTTTTTACGCTTGTCTGTAGTTCGCGCCTTGTGAACTTCAGATTCGCCGTCTTTACTTCTGTGTTACCGGCACAAGCCGGTGACACAGGAGATACCTACCATGAGAACTCTACTCTCAAGGGCAGTCGTACCCCTTCTTGTGGTCAGTAGTGTTCTTTCCGGTTGTGCCTCTACCAGTAGTACTGGAGATGCGGCGCTCAATCAGGGGAACTGGCCAATTTGCAGTGCACTAGGTGCTGTCGCTGGCGGTGGTCTTGGTGCTATCGAAAGCTCAGCTTGGGCGGGTGGTGGCGCGGCAATCGGGGCATTGTTTGGTGGTCTGATTTGTTACGCGCAAGATGGTGATGAAGACGCCGACGGCGTACATGATCGACGCGATACTTGTCCTGATACTCCGGCTAATACGCCAGTAAACCCTAGTGGTTGCACGATCAAAGTCTATGCGCCGGCTCCGCCTCAGGCGGTACTAGTCGCCCCGCCGGATGAAGTCATCGTACTCAGCGATAAAGTATTGTTTGATTTTAATTCGTCAACCTTAACGCTAGCGGCCAATCAGCTGTTGGCTGAAATCAGCAATCGCCTATCTGACGGTGCAGTAATTAGCGTGCTGGTGAAAGGGCATACCGACAGTGTTGGCTCAGACGTCTACAACGAAAAACTGTCGAAACGTCGTGCTGAGAGCGTGGCAGCCTTTTTAGTGGGCCAAGGTGTCGCAGCCGATAAGATCAAAACTGAAGGCCTTGGCGAGAGCCAGCCGATAGCCGATAACGCTACCGATGCGGGACGCGCTAAAAACCGCCGTGTAGAAATTATCGTCGATCGCTAATCTACGCTGAGTACTGGCACGGGGAGCTGAGACTCCCCGTGGTTTTTTCTGCTGGCGCTAGCCCCCGGCGCAACTTAGCAGTTATGGTACTGGCCAATAAAGCCACTAATGGACGGGGCGACATGCGAGTGTTTTTGTTGTTGGGGAAACTGGTCACGTTGCTATTTTGGGCGCTGGTACTGGTTAGTCTGTTTATCGGCTTGGCTAAACCCTTTGCTTTGCTCCTGCAGGTAGCAGGTGCGCTGGTGTTCGTGGCTCATGTGCTTGAGTTGCTGTTATTTAAGGCGCGCTTTCAGAACCGCCCAAACCCTTGGCTGGACCGTCTGCAAGTCATGCTGTTTGGCGTGTTTCATCTTTACGGTTTAGCGCCCGTTGCGGTCGTGGAGGTTGAGCATGCGTAATTTATGCTGGTTAGCACTATTGAGCTGTTCTTGGGTGTCGGCGGATACGCAGGTTAAAGTCGAGGCCAATACCTTTTTGCGGTTGCCCGCAGCGGACGCGAGTTTGTTGTTGAACCGGTTGGAGCTCGGTGAGCATGCCACCTTGTTACTGCCTGCTAGCCTTAAAGAGTTGCATGTAGATCAGCTGCTGCTCGGTGCTAATGCGCACATCGGTATTGTTCCAGATCAGCAAGATTTTCTCCTCAGTGTCGGGCGTGCTGAACTGGCTCCCGGTAGCTATATCAGTGCTCGCGGTGCGGCGGGCAATATCAATAAACCGGCGACACCAGGTCGAAATCTGCACGTGCGTCTGGAGCATGTGCAGTTGACTGATCTGACCTTGGATGCGCGTGGTGGTGCTGGTGCTGCAGGAATTCGTGGGCAGGATGGCGTTGCTGGCGAGTCAGGCGGTTGCTTCTGGGGGCAGGCTGACGCCGGGGCAAGTGGTCAGGCGGCCGGTGCTGGTGAGCCCGGTGCGGCAGGCGGCGCTGTACGTCTTGAAGTGCCCGCCGATTTCCCTGCGCATGCGCTGCAGGTCAACCTGCAAGGCGGTATTGGTGGGCCTGCGGGTGTGCCCGGTATGGGTGGCCGCGGCGGGGCAATGAATGACTGTTTAATTTATGACGTTGACGCTGCCCGAGATGGTCAGTCGGGTAGCGTTAGTCATGCTGGCAGTTCAGGTGCTGAAGGCAGTTTTAAATTACTGCGCTTAAGCATGCAGGACTGACCTCCAGGTTTGCTGCCGTCGCCGTCGCGCCTATCTGCTGTTTTATAGTGGTGGTCGTGCGGCGGCGATAGCGACAATACTCAGCCCGAGCAGCAGATTAAAGCCAACAAGTCTGCGTATATTGCCTAGTGTGCTGGCGCCGCTCTGCCAGTCTTCAGTGCTGATGGCTCGGCGTAACTGCGGCAGTTGCAGCATCTGCACGCGTAAAAAGAGCGCCAGCATGGCGATATATAGCCCCATCATTACTTGTACATATTTTGGCGCACCGACAAAGCCGGTAAAACGCCACTCCAGCAGAGCCACGCCACTGATCGGTAGTAACACTATCGCTAGCCACACCCATCGGAAGAAGCGCTGAAATACGTCCTGCCATAAAGCTAAGCGCACCGGGCCGGTTAGGGTGTTGGCCGCTGCAGGGCGCAGAACCATCCATGCGAAGAACATCCCTCCGACCCAAATCATGGCGCTGAGCACATGCAGGGCATAGACAAAGCTGGCGTTGCTCATAGAAAAGTTCCTGTCGGTAGTAGTGTGGGCGGGCATTATCATAGCTGCCCAGTTAAACTACTGAAAATTTATCCAGCTTTTTAGCCGTCGTAGACCTTCATGCTCAGTACTGAACTCAAGTCGCAAATCCAGGGTGCATATTCGCGCTTTCTTGAAGCTAAGGGCTTAAAGGCGCGCTATGGCCAACGCTTGATGATCGCCGAAGTGGCCAAGGCGTTAGGTTCCATCAGTACCGATGAGGAAAATCGCCGCGACGGTGACCCGGCAGTGGTGGTGGTTGAGGCTGGCACTGGCACGGGGAAAACCGTGGCGTATTGCTTGGCGACTATCCCTTTGGCGAAAGCGGCCGGTAAGCGCTTGGTGATTGCCACTGCGACTGTGGCCTTGCAAGAGCAAGTGGTGCACAAGGATTTGCCGGATATTCTGCGCAACAGTGGACTCAAATTCACATTTGCCTTGGCCAAGGGTCGTGGCCGTTATTTGTGCCTTTCCAAGCTTGATTTGTTACTGCAAGAGGGGCAGGCGCAAAGCTCTACTGCGCAATTGTTTGCTGAAGAAGGCTTCACTATTGAGGTCGATGAGCGCAGCCAAAAGCTGTTTACCCAGATGATAGAGAAGCTTGCGGGCAACCACTGGGATGGCGACCGTGACAGTTGGTCTGAAGCCGTGGAAGACCCCGACTGGGCACGCTTAACCACCGATCACAGTCAGTGTACAAATCGACATTGCCCAAACTTTCAGCAGTGCGCCTTTTATAAGGCGCGTGAGGGCATGAGTAAGGTCGATGTGATCGTCACCAATCACGACATGGTGCTTGCCGACCTTGCTCTGGGTGGCGGTGCCGTACTGCCAGATCCGCGTGAAACGCTGTATGTGTTTGACGAAGGTCACCACCTGCCAGATAAAGCCATCGGCCACTTTGCGCACTTTACCCGCCTGCGTTCGACGGCTGATTGGCTGGAACAAACGGCGAAAAACTTAACTAAGTTACTGGCGCAGCACCCATTGCCGGGTGATCTGGGTCGGCTAATTGAACAGGTGCCCGAGTTGGCGCGTGAGATTAAGGTTCAGCAGCAATTTATGTTTAGCGCCTGTGAGCAGTTAGCTGATTTTCGCGCCGGCGAAGACATGCAAGGCCGCGAACGTCCGCGCCATCGCTTTGTTGGTGGGCTGGTGCCAGAGCACTTGCGTGAGATGGCCATTGAGTTGAAGAAGGGTTTTGCGCGCTTGAACGATCTGTTTACGCGCCTTACCGATCTGCTGAAAAAGGCCATGGACGGTGAGGTGAGCATTGGTATCGCCAGTCATCAAGCCGAGGAGTGGTATCCATTATTTGGCAGTTTGCTTACCCGTGCCCAAGGTAACTGGGAGCTGTGGACCGCATTTAGTACCGAAGATCCGCAAGACAATCCGCCGATGGCCCGTTGGTTAAGCCTGGCTGAGGGCGCCACGTTGTTTGATATCGAGGTTAATGCCAGCCCGATTCTGGCGGCGGAAACCTTGCGGCGTAATCTGTGGAATGTTGCTTACGGTGCTGTGGTGACTTCTGCAACCTTGACCGCACTGGGTACTTTTGATCGTTTTCGGATGCGCGCAGGTCTGCCCAAAGGCGCGGTGACCACGATAGCGCCGAGTCCGTTTCAGCATGCGGATGCGGGGGTGCTGCGCGTGCCCGATTTACGTGCCGATCCGCGGGATTCGGTGGCCCATACAGCGGCAATTATTCGCGAACTGCCAGGGTTGGTTGAGGGGTCGCGAGGCACCTTGGTGCTGTTTTCTTCTCGCAAGCAAATGCAGGAAGTGTTCGACGGCTTAGAGCGTGAGTGGCGCAAGCGGGTGTTTATTCAGGGCAATTTGTCTAAGCAGGAAACCCTTAATAAGCACAAAGCGCGGGTCGATGGCGGTGATGCCAGTGTGCTCTTTGGTTTGGCTAGTTTTGCCGAGGGTGTGGATTTGCCCGGAGCCTATTGCGAGCATGTGGTGATCGCCAAGATTCCTTTTGCGGTGCCGGATGATCCGGTGGAAGCAGCTTTGTCGGAGTGGATTGAGGCGCGTGGCGGCAATCCATTTATGGAATTGGCGGTGCCTGATGCTTCGCTGCGGCTAGTGCAGGCTTGCGGGCGCTTATTGCGCACTGAAGAAGATCGCGGAACCATAACTCTGTTGGATCGTCGGGTGGTTACTCAGCGTTACGGCAAGGCAATTTTAAATGCCTTGCCGCCCTTCAAGCGGATTATTGATTAGACCCTAGCTGAGCATTTGCGCAAAGGCTTTGTCAGCTTCCAGGGACTCTTCCAAAGCACCAAACAGTTGCTCGCGGTCAATCCCTTCAAAAAGCGGGCCGTTCAAAGCCTCTTTCGCTTCATCGGTAACCCCGCCATGGGTGCGTACGGTTTCGGCGATATGTACGGCCTGGGCGATCAATAGTGGCAGTAAAGAGTCTGTCGGTGCTTGGTTGGGGCGAGCTTGGTAGGCGATGGCATCCTGAATCAGCTTGGGTAACTGCCAGCGCCGTGCAAGTTCGGCGCCGACCTCTGGGAAACCAAAGCCCAGTTGCAGGGTCTCCAGGGCAACTCGTTGGGCAGCATCGGTTTTACCGCTGCGGTTTAACTGCGCGGCCAGCTCAGGTGCGCCGGTCTGAATCAGTAGCTCGCCAATGTTGTGCATCATGCCGCAGGTGAATGCGGTCTCAACCGCCTCGCCGCGCTGTTTGGCCAGCATTCGGCAAATACCGGCAACCTGGAAAGTATGAATCCAAAAGCTTTTTAGGTCGAAACCTGAGTCCGTGTTGAAGGCGCCGGTTACTGCCGAAGCGAGTACCAAGGTGCGCAAGGTGTTGAAGCCCAAACGCATGGCCGCGTCTTCAACACTGGTGGCTTCGCGGGCACCGCGAAAACGTGCTGAGTTGGCCAAACGCAGCACTTTAGCGGCGATCACGGGGTCTAAGGCAATATTGCGCGCGACGCTGTCAACGCTGGTGCTGGGGTTGTCAAATTGTAAAATGAGCTCTTGGGCCACTTTAGGAATGCTTGGCAGTGTATGCAGTTGATTGAAAAGTACGTTGAGTTCCATGCCGTCAGTCTCATCTGTGTTTGTTTAAGAAAACATAGTCACTAAAACGCAGTTTCGCCTTTAGATTTTACAAACAAGTTTCCTTTAACCGATGACAGACAAAACCAGCCGCATTACCGCACAATAGCGGGATAACCAAGCTGGCCATCAGTTGGTTTGTACGTTTTAACCCTGGAGAGATTCGTAATGTTGTTGTCTTCTTTTCGCCCGCTGGCTGTCTGGTGTTTTGCTGCGGTATTTTGTGCCTCCGGGGTGCAAGCAGCAGACGCTCAAACGCTCTACAACTTCGTTAAACCGATGGATGTGGTGCGGGTAGTTACCAGTGATGCGAGCTTGCCGAGTTTGACTGCAGAGGTGGGTAGCGAGGGTGAAATCCTGCGCAGGCTTAGCTTTAATGCTGCGGAGCAGCCGAGCTTGCGGTTAACCCCGCAAAACGGCACATGGGACTGGTCAGCCGCCGGTGCTATGAGCTTGCGTGTACAAAATGCTATGGATTGGGCAGTGACCCTGCAAGTGCAGATCGAAAGTGCTGACGGCAAAGTGTTGCATAGCAGCATTGCGTTGCCTGCCGGTCCTGCGCAAACCTTGTTGGTGCCATTGCTAGCCACCTCACCAGCAGCCCAAGGGATGCGTGCTGGTCCGCCAATGCCGTGGCGCTATGAGGGCAAAAGTGTCTTGCTGGCTGAGACTGTGACAGGTGAGCTAAACGTCAGTCAGGTAGTTGCTGTGACTGTCTCGATGAATCAGCCGGATGTGACCCAGAGTATCTTGCTTGGGCGTTTTGGCGTGCAGGCTGTGGCGCCGGTGCAAGCGTCAGCCTACGACAGTATTGTCGATGCGTATGGCCAGTTTAGCCGTGGTCAATGGCCAGAAAAAGTCAGCAACGATGCTCAGCTTAAAGCGGCGGTTAGCAAAGAGCAGGCACAGCTCAAAGGCTGGCTGGCGCAGCGTGCGGGACAGGATCAATTTGGCGGCTTTCTGAGTGGCCCAAGCTTTGCGGCTAAGGGCTTCTTTCGCACTGAAAAACTCGATGGCCGTTGGTATCTGGTTACCCCAGAAGGTCATCCTTTTTATTCGCTCGGCGTAAATACGATTGCTGCTGATAACAGTCAAACATACGTTGAGGGACGTGAATCGATGTTTGCCGCGCTGCCCAAAGAGGGCGAGGCATTGGCCAGTTATTACGGTAGCGCCGATAGCCGTAGCGATACAGGTGCCGCTCGTGGGCGCGGGTATGCCCATGGTCGTTGGTATGACTTTTACGGCGCCAACCGTGAGCGCAGTTACGGCAAGCAACCGATGGCTGATTGGGTGAGTAATACCCTTGATCGTATGCAAGCGTGGGGCTTTAACACCATCGGAAACTGGAGCGAGCCCGCCTTACTTGCCGCGCAGCGCGTGCCGTACACCATCCCGCTTTTGATTCGCGGTGACTACGCCACTATTAGCACTGGGCTGGACTGGTGGGGCGCAATGCCTGATCCGTTTGATCCACGCTTTGCGCTAGCCACTGAGCGTGCCGTAGCCATTGCTGCCCGCGATCATCGTGATGACCCTTGGTTGCTCGGCTACTTTGCCGATAATGAATTAGCCTGGGCTGATCAGGGCAGCGAACCTAAGGCACGTTATGCATTGGCCTATAACACCTTGCGCCTAACCACCGATGTACCGGCCAAAAGGGTATTTCTTAAGCAATTGCGTGATAAGTATCGCAATCAACAAGGTCTGTCCAAAGCGTGGGGGATTGATTTGGCCGCTTGGGAGTTGATGGAAGATCCAGGCTTCCAAGCACCTCTACCGAGTGCTGAATACCCAGCCATTGAGGCAGACATGCAGCGCTTTCAGCGCCTGTTTGCGGATACCTACTTCAAAACCATCTCTGAATCGTTGAGCTGGCACTCGCCCAACCACATGCTCTTGGGTGGCCGCTTTGCCATCAGTACCCCAGAGGCTGTTGCTGCTTGTGCGCAGTATTGCGATGTGTTGAGTTTTAACTTCTATACCCGCGAGCCACAGCACGGCTATGACTTTGCAGCGTTGCGAGCGTTAGACAAGCCAGTGTTAGTGACCGAGTTCCACTTCGGCTCCCGTGACCGCGGTCCATTCTGGGGTGGTGTTAGCGAGGTTTACAAAGAAGAGGAGCGTGCACCTGCCTATGAGCACTTCCTGAAGCAGGCGTTGGCTGAGCCGCTTATCGTCGGCGTGCACTGGTTCCAGTACTTGGATCAACCGGTAACTGGGCGCTTGCTCGACGGTGAGAATGGTCATCTTGGGCTGGTGGGGATCACTGATCGGCCTTTTCAAAGCTTTGTCGACGGGGTGCGCAAAGCTAACCTGAGTTTGCCTAAGAATGGTTTTCCCGTACCAGTGAACAAAGCACCATAGTTCCATATTCGGCAGGTTTATAGAGCCACTCCTGGGTTATTGAGTGGTTCACAAAGTGGGTGGGCAGGGCAACAATACTGCTCACTTATTGCTCGAGACAGGAGTTACTGCGTGCAGATTCAAGGTTATTTTGATCTTCAATTTGAATCGGTTAAAGACGCCTTTGCGGCGCTGTTTACTGATCCGCAGCAGCGCGGTGGCGGGTTGTGTATTCAGGTTGGCGGCCAAACAGTGGTCGATATCTGGGCTGGGGTCGCCGACAAAAACGCTGAGCAGGTATGGCACAGCGATACCTTGGTTAATCTGTTCTCCTGCACCAAAACATTTACCGCCGTAGCGGCGCTGCAATTAGTGGCAGAGGGCAAGCTTGCCCTGGACGAACCGGTTGCCCGCTACTGGCCTGAGTTCGCTTGTGCTGGCAAACAAGCAATTACCTTACGGCAGTTACTCTCTCACCAAGCGGGATTGCCGGCATTGCGTGCTGCGCTGCCAGCTGAGGCCTTGTATGACTGGTCTTGCATGACGGCCGCGTTGGCGGCTGAACAGCCGTGGTGGCAGCCGGGCGAGGGGCATGGCTATGCGGCGATTACTTACGGTTGGCTGGTGGGTGAGTTGTTGCGCCGGGTCGATGGGCGTGGGCCAGGTGAGTCCGTGATCGCGCGTACCGCTCAGCCACTGGGGCTGGATTTTCATATTGGCCTCGCTGATTGCGAGTTTGAGCGGGTGGCGCATGTCAGTCGAATGAAGGGTGACATGGGCGACGCTGCTGCCCAGCGTTTGCTTAAATGCATGTTCACTGAGCCGACCTCAATGAGTGCGCGGGCTTTTACCAACCCGCCGTCAATTATGACCAGTACCAATAAACCTGAGTGGCGGCGCATGCAGCAGCCAGCGGCCAATGGACATGGTAATGCGCGCAGTCTGGCGGGCTTTTACAGCGGTTTACTGGCGGGTTCTTTACTCGACAGCGAACTGATGGCGCAAATGTGCCGTGAGCATAGCGCCGGCCCAGATAAAACCTTGCTCACGGACACCCGTTTTGGTTTGGGTTGCATGCTTGATCAGCCGCAAGTGGCCAATGCCACCTTCGGCCTCGGGGCTCAGGCATTTGGTCATCCGGGGGCGGGTGGCTCGATTGGTTTTGCAGACCCTGAGCGAGAGGTAGCTTTTGGTTTTGTGACTAACAGCCTGGGGCCCTATGTGCTTATGGACCCGCGCGCTCAAAAATTAGCCCGCTTGGTTGGGCAGTGTTTGTGAGTGTTGTTGTGCGCCACGATGGGCAACTTGTCTTAGATCAAGCCAAGTGGCTCGTGGCTGAGTAAGCTTAGCTATCTACTTACTGGGGGCTTTTTTATGAGCAAAAACTTGGCTGATATGCGTCGCGACTATACGCGCGAAGGTTTGACCGAGGTCGGTGCACCAGCGGAACCTTTTGCCTTGTTTCATCGCTGGTTTAGCGATGCGGTAAACACCGAACAGTCGCCGATAGAGCCGAACGCCATGACCTTAGCGACCGTGGATGCTGAGGGGCGTCCGCATTGTCGGGTGCTTTTGCTTAAGGGGCTTGATGAGCGCGGCTTCACTTTTTTCACTAATTATGAAAGCGCGAAGGGTGAGCAACTATCTGCCAAACCCTATGCAGCGATGACTTTTTTCTGGCCTAGCCTTGAGCGCCAAGTACGCATTGAAGGACGGGTAGAGCGAGTCACTCAGGTTGAGTCGGATGCTTACTTTCAAGTGCGACCGCTAGGCAGTCGTATCAGCGCCTGGGCTTCGCCGCAAAGCCGGGTGATTAGCGGTCGTGCGCAGTTAGACGAGTTGCTTGCGCAAACTGAGCAGCGTTTTATGGATAAAGCTCTGCACTGTCCTGAGCATTGGGGCGGCTATCGTTTGCTGCCAGAGCGGATTGAGTTTTGGCAGGGCCGCGCCAGTCGCTTACATGACCGGCTTAATTACCGGCTGCTTGATGATGCTTGGCAGTGCCAGCGTTTGGCACCTTAGTGGGCTAAGGCGTACGCCAGTGTTAACCGATGGGGTACTTGCTGGCAGCTTGCTCAAGCCAGGCTTGTAACTGTTTGCTCTTAACCCCCTCGGCTTTGGCCGCAGCTAAGCGGGCGAGCATATAAGTGCGTTTCTGCGCATCGCTCCCGGCCATCGACAAGGCTAAATCGCGATCAGTCCAGCGCTTGATTCGTACATACAGCCACCAATGAAAGTACAGCCCACTGGCGACAGCGATGAAGATAATAAAATAGTCCATATAAAATCCTCTGGCCTGCGAAGCTGCTGAGTTGCGACTGAACTCTTAGGCTAATTTTAAAGTCTGAAGTGACTAAGTACAGATTTTTCTCTAAGCGCTGTCGTGACACGGTGCGCGGAGCGGGGTCTAATGGGTAACTGTCATTATTGGAGGCATCGCAATGCGCAAGTCTGTTCTGTTGGCCGCGTCACTTACCGCCGTCTCTTTAGCCTTGTCAGGCTGTCAGTCGAGCCTGACCGGCGACACCTATTCGCGTGATGAGGCGCGGACCGTGCAAACGGTACGTATGGGTACCATTGAGTCGCTGCGTCCAGTCAAAATTGAAGGCAGCAAAACCCCAATCGGTGCGGGTGCTGGTGCGATCATTGGTGGTGTGGGTGGTAGTTCTGTCGGTGGTGGTAAAGGCAGCATCGTTGCTGCGGTGATCGGCGCGGTTGCTGGCGGCTTGCTGGGGTCTGCGGCGGAAGAAGGCATGACCCGCACCCAAGGCGTAGAAATTACTGTGCGCGAAGATGACGGCAGCATGCGCGCCTACGTACAAGAAGTGCAGCCTAACGAGATTTTTCGGGTCGGTGAGCGTGTACGTATCATGAGCGTTAATGGCACGAGCCGTGTTGCGCATTAATTTTTGTGTCTAGTCCTGAAATAGGTTTACACCTGTTTCACACGCAAAACGCTCGATGCACCGCATCGGGCGTTTTGTATTTAAGGGACAAATGCGGTCGCTCCTGATTATAGATCCGCACCGATTCGTCAACCATCCGCCGAGCTTCTGCCAAGCCCTTTGGACGGTGCAGCAGGAACTCCATCTTCAAAATCCCGTTCACTCGCTCGGCCAGAGCATTCTGATAACAGTCATAACCGTCAGTCATTGAACATGTGATGCCGTGTTTAATGTGCAGCTGCTGATAGAGATCGGAGCAATACTGGGCACCACGGTCTGAGTGGTGAACCAGAGGTTGCTGAGTTTGGCGCTCGCCAATGGCCCTCTTCAACGCCTTGATCACCGACTCCGTATGCAGGCTCTCATGCACGTGATACCCGACAATCTTGCGCGAAAAAATATCCGTTACCAGGCTTAAATAGGCCACGTTTTCTTGAGTCGGCAGGTAGGTTATGTCCGCCACCCACACCTGCTCAGGTCCCGTCGCAACAATTTGTTTGGGACCTTCTTTCAGCAGATTAGGGTGCCGGCGAAAGCGATGATGACTATGGGTGGTCTTGTGATAAGCCCGTTTGCGGGGCACCAGCTCGCGCGCTTCACGCAAGATAGTGAACAAACGATCACGCCCCACCTGTAGCGGTGCCTCTGCTTCGACATGCAGTAAATAATGCAGCTTTCGAGTCCCCAGTCTTGGCTGGCGACGGCGTTTCTCCAGAACGAAATCCAGCACGTGCTGATCCTGACTGACGCGCGCGTCATACGCCCGATTGCGCTTGTAATACGCCTGACGCGAAATCCCCATAAACAGGCAAGCCCTGGTGATGCTTAGGTCTTCGATTTGCTCTTGCGAGAGGACTTGCCGGGATGCTTTTTTACGACAGAAAT
>JBBKVZ010000317.1:0-6890 GCA_037968715.1 Pseudomonas sp. | reverse complement strand
GTGTACCGCGAGCTGTTCGAAGTGATCCTGTTCTATGAAACCCTCTGGTTGCAGGCCGGCCCAAGCGGTCACGGCAGCGTGCTGGGCGGTGCGCTGACGGCGTTGCTGCTGCTGGTGGTGCTGGCGTGGGTGATTCTGCGTGGCTCGGCGAAGCTACCGCTGGCAACCTTCTTCAGTGTCAATGCTGTGCTGCTCTGTGTGCTTTCGGTGGTGTATGCCGGTCACGGCGTAAAAGCCTTGCAAGAGGCGGGCATCTTCAGTGCGCATCCGGTGGCGTTTTTTGAATTCGACTGGCTGGGCATTCACCCGGACGGCTTGTCGTTGGCTGCCCAGTCGCTGGCCTTGCTCGGTGTAGCCGTGCTTTATGGGCGCAGCTGGCTGCAACAAAAGCCGAGTACTGCCCGTGTCTGAGTCGCTGCCGCTACGCGTATGGATTGATGCCGACGCTTGCCCGAAGGCCGCCAAGGACCTGCTGGTTAAATTTGCCCTTAAACGCAAGTTTGCGCTGTTGCTGGTGGCCGGTCAGCCGCAGATCAAACCGCCGTTTGCCTGCGTGAAGTTAATTGTGGTGCCGAGCGGGCCGGATGCGGCCGATGACTATTTGGTCGAGCACGCGTTGCCCGGCGAGTTGGTTATTTGCAGTGATATTCCGCTGGCCGACCGGCTGATTAAAAAGGGCGTAGCGGCGCTTGATCCGCGCGGTAAAGAGTTCGACGAGGGCAATATGGGCGATCGTCTGGCGGTGCGTAATCTGTGTACTGAACTGCGCGAGCAGGGGCAGATGGGCGGCGGGCAGGGCACTTACGGCGAGCGCGAGAAACAAGCTTTTGCCAGCGCGCTAGACCGCATTCTCACTCGTCTGCACAAAGCCCGAACATAGCAATAAGCCACGTGCTGCCGGGCAAAACCGGCTTATCCGCACAGATAGGTGCCAGTGCCCACGGCCACGAGTGTGCCGTCGTCGGCATGCAGTTCGGTGCGGACCACGGCCACCTTGTTGCCGGAGCGCAGTAACACAGCATGGGCGGTAAAGCGTTGGCCGCGCCCTGGGCGTAGGTAGTCGATGCGCAGGTCAATGGTGCCCAGCTTAGACAGCTTGTTCATGCGCTCATGGGCGGACAGGTGCTGATGGCGCTCAAAGGCGCCAATCAGCGCCATAGCACCGCCGGCGACGTCGAGCAGAGAAGAAATCACCCCGCCGTGCAAAATACCGTGCACGAAGTTGCCGATTAACTCGGGCTTCATCGGCAAGTACATCAGCACTTTCTGTGCGCTCATTTCGCCCAGCTCGATGCCGAGCATGTTGTTGAACGGAATCCGCTCAAAAAAGCCATGCAGTGCGCTTTGCAGTTCGGCGGTAAGTTCAAACGGAGCGGTCGGCATGCTGCACCTGAGGGGCTGGTAAAGACTGCGAGACTGGCGCAGTACCGAGCATTTAGCCAGCGCAGCGGCATAACTGTCGCGTCAGTTGGCGTAATCGGCCGCGTTTACGCAGATTGCCTAACGTGTGTGGCTGCGCGCATGCCCTGCGGCTGGTGGTTAGTCGCCAGAACGCCATTGAGTAAGGCCGCGTGCGCAGGTCGGAATGTCGTTATATGCCACTCGTCTTGGCCTCTTCTGTCGCGGCTGGGCGCTGCGGCTGGGCTAGGATTAAGTCATCCGGTTCTGCTCAGTATCGATCTATCCACCGGATAATCATGGCCATGCCGAAGGTGTCCGATGGATTACATTTTGTACGCGATCCCGTTTTTCGTTGTGCTGATTGGTCTTGAGTTACTGGTCGATCACTGGCGCGGGGTCAGCACTTACCGGCTGGCCGATGCCATCAATAGTCTCAGTGCGGGCGTGCTGTCGCAGATTACCGGGCTGTTGACCAAGGGGCTGGGGCTGCTGATCTATGCATTTGTCTGGCAGCACTTGGCGCTGTTCGAGTTACCGGCGCAGCCGTTATGGGTTTGGCTGTGGGCATTTGTGTTGTACGACTTTTGTTATTACTGGAACCATCGTCTGGGCCATGAGCGCAATGTGCTTTGGGCCGCCCACTCGGTGCACCACCAGAGTGAGGACTACAACCTCTCGACAGCCCTGCGCCAGAGCAGCACTGGGTTTATCTTCGGCTGGATCTTCTACGTGCCAATGGCCGTGCTCGGGGTGCCGCCGCTGGTGTTTGTTAGCGTGGCGGCGCTGAACCTGCTTTACCAATTTTGGGTGCATACCCGGCATATACCTAAGCTGGGTTGGTTTGAATGGGTGTTTGTGACTCCATCCAATCACCGCGCGCACCATGCGCAAAATGCGCGCTACATGGACCGCAACTATGGCGGCGTGTTTATCCTCTGGGACCGTATATTTGGCACCTTTGAGGAGGAGTCTGCGCACGACCCGGTGATCTTTGGGGTGACGCGGCCGCTGGCCAGCTGGAACCCGCTGTGGGCCAATCTGCAGTTTTATATGTTGCTTTGGCATGATGCCCAGCGTGCGCAGTCGCCCTGGGACAAGCTGCGTATTTGGTTTATGCGCACCGGCTGGCGGCCCGCCGATGTAGCGGCCAAGTACCCGCTGGCTAAGGTCGATTTGAGTCAGTTTGTTAAGTACGAGGTGGCGCTGAGCCGCGGGCAGAAGCGCTATGTTGCGGTGCAGTTTGCTCTGTGTGCGCTGCTCAGCAGTTATCTACTGGCGATCAGCGCCAGCCTGCCGTTGGTTTGGCTGTTGGTCTGTTGCGCTTGGCTGGCATTTAGCCTGTTTGACTTGGGTGTGTGGCTGGAGAATCGCCCGGCGGCTTTGTGGCTGGAGCTGGCGCGCTTGCTGCTCAACTTACCGCTGCTGTTTGCTTTGCAGCAGGCCGCGCTATTGCCGTTGGGGCTTTGCGGCTGGAGTGGCGTGGCGGCTTACAGCCTGTTCAGTGCTCTGTGCGTGTGGCGTTTGCGCGGCTGCTTCACCGCGCACTCAGTCAGCTTGGGCCTTTTTCAAGCGGCGTCGTAACCACAGTGCCAAGCCGATCAACAGCAGTGCGCCGAGAACCCATAGCTCATAACGCTTGATGTCGCCGAGCAGGGTTTCCATCGCGGCACCGAAATGGTAAGCCGCACTGCCCAAGGCGACGGCCCAGACAATCGCGCCGATGCCATTCAAAATCAGGTAGCGCAGCGGTGGGTAGCCGGATAAACCGATGGCCACCGGCATAACTGTGCGCAAGCCGTAAAAGAAGCGAAAGCTTAATACCCATAAATCGGGGTGGCGATTGATCAAGCGCAGCGCGCGGTCGCCCATGGTTTGCCAATTGGGTTTGCGCGCCAGCAGTTGGCGCCCTTTATGGCGGCCCATGTAGTACCACAGCTGATCGCCGGCATAGCTGCCAAGAAAAGCCGTGATAATCACGCTGTAAATATTCATGTACTCGCGGAAGGCAAGGAATCCGGCCAGTACCAGAATGGTTTCACCCTCGAAGAAAGTGCCGAGAAACAGGGCGAAATAACCGAAATCCTGCAGAAATTGCTCAAGCATAATGGCGACGCGCGCGAGGAAAAGAGCCGGCAGCGTACTCGCTCCTTTCGTTGTGGGAAAGCGCTAGCCGCCGTGGCTGCTGTTGTGGACAATGTCTGCAGTGCTTTGTTTGGGCTAAATGCGACGCGTCGCCGCAGCTCGGTCGCTGCTGTCATGCATTGGTCATAATGTCAGCCTATAACTGTCACACTTGCTCGCGTGCGCGGGCTTAGGAGTTTGCTGTGAGCTTTACCCCGGCCAATCGCCTCTTTCCCGGTACTCGCCTGCGTCGCAATCGACGCGATGAGTTTTCCCGGCGCTTGGTGCGTGAAAACCAACTAACCGTTAACGACCTGATCTTGCCGGTGTTCGTCTTGGATGGCGAAAATCGCCGTGAGGCGGTGGCATCGATGCCGGGCGTTGAGCGTTTATCCATCGACTTACTGCTGCAAGAAGCCGAAGAGTGGGTGGCGCTAGGGATTCCGGCGCTGGCCTTATTCCCGGTGACGGCGCTTGAGAACAAGTCGCTGGATGCCAGCGAGGCGTGGAACCCTGAGGGGATTGCCCAGCGCGCCACCCGCGCCCTGCGTGCACGCTTCCCTGAGCTGGGGGTGATTACCGATGTGGCGCTAGACCCGTTCACTACCCACGGGCAAGACGGCATTCTTGATGAGCACGGCTATGTGCAGAACGACATTACCGTTGATGCGTTGGTTCGCCAGGCCTTGTCCCATGCAGCGGCTGGCGCGCAGGTGGTGGCTCCATCGGACATGATGGATGGCCGCGTGCAGGCGATTCGTGAGGCGCTAGAGCTGGCCGATCACACCAATGTGCGGATCATGGCCTACTCGGCCAAATACGCCAGTGCCTACTACGGGCCATTTCGTGATGCGGTGGGTTCGGCCGCTAATTTGGGCAAGGCCAATAAAGCCAGCTACCAGATGGACCCAGCCAACGGTGACGAAGCCTTGCATGAGGTGGCCGCCGATTTAGCCGAGGGCGCTGATATGGTTATGGTTAAGCCCGGCATGGCCTATTTAGATATTCTGTGGCGGGTTAAAACTGAATTTCGGGTGCCAACCTTTGTCTATCAAGTCAGCGGTGAGTACGCCATGCACATGGCCGCCATCCAGAACGGTTGGCTGGGTGAAGCGGTCATTCTCGAATCTTTGACCGCGTTTAAACGGGCGGGCGCCGATGGCATTTTGACGTATTTTGCCAAACGCGCCGCCGAGTTGTTAAAACAGGGCCAGTAAGCCCCTAGGAAGACAAATGAATACCGAAGGACTCAGCCCAAAACTTGAGACAGTAGACGAGCCTGCACCGGCCGAAGTGCTGGAAACACCGGCAATTGTTGAGCCGGTCGCAACTCCGGTGCCTGCCGTGTATGTAGTGCCAGGCCTGGACGACAGTAGCCTGTACATCCATCGCGAGTTGTCGCAGCTGAAGTTTAATATTCGCGTGCTGGAGCAGGCGCTGGACGAGTCGTATCCGCTGCTGGAACGGCTGAAATTTCTGCTGATTTTCTCCAGTAATCTGGATGAGTTCTTTGAGATTCGGGTCGCCGGGCTCAAGAAGCAAATTACCTTCGCCCGTGAAACAGCTGGCCCAGACGGCTTGCAGCCGCATCAGGCGTTGGCGCGAATTTCTGAATTAGTGCATGAGCAGGTTGAGCGTCAATACGCCATTCTCAACGACGCACTGTTGCCTGCCCTAGAACAACAGCAAGTGCGTTTTATCCGTCGCCGGCAGTGGACACCGAAGCTTAAGGCTTGGGTGCGGCGCTATTTTCGCGATGAAATCGCCCCGATCATTACCCCGATTGGCCTCGATCCGACCCATCCATTCCCGTTATTGGTGAACAAAAGCCTGAACTTTATCGTTGAGTTGGAAGGCGTTGATGCCTTTGGTCGCGACTCAGGTTTGGCGATTATTCCCGCCCCGCGCTTGTTGCCGCGAGTCATCAAAGTGCCTGAGGAGGTTTGCGGCCCTGGCGCTAATCATGTGTTCTTGTCGTCAATGATCCACGCCCATGCCGATGACTTGTTTCAAGGCATGAAGGTTAAGGGTTGTTATCAGTTCCGCCTGACCCGTAACGCTGACTTGGCGATGGACACCGAAGACGTCGAAGACCTGGCCCGCGCCCTGCGCGGCGAGTTGTTTTCGCGCCGTTACGGCGATGCCGTGCGCTTGGAAGTGGCCGATACCTGTCCGCAGCATTTGGCCGACTACCTGCTCAAACAGTTCAACTTGAGCGAGAGTGAGTTGTATCGGGTTAATGGCCCGGTCAACCTGACGCGGCTATTTAGCATCACCGGGTTGGCCAGCCACCCGGAGCTGCAGTGCGCGCCGTTTACTCCGGTGATTCCTAAGTTGCTGCAAAACAGCGAGAACATTTTTAGCGTGATCAGCAAGCAAGACATCCTCTTGCTGCACCCCTATGAGTCGTTCACGCCGGTGGTCGACATGCTGCGCAAGGCCGCCAAAGACCCGCAAGTTTTGGCCGTGCGCCAGACCTTGTATCGCTCGGGGGCTAACTCGGAAATCGTTGATGCGCTGGTGGATGCGGCGCGTAACGGTAAGGAAGTAACCGCCGTCATTGAACTGCGCGCGCGCTTCGATGAAGAATCCAACTTGCTCTTGGCCAGCCGCTTACAAGCCGCCGGTGCCGTGGTGATTTACGGCGTGGTGGGCTTTAAGACTCACGCCAAGATGATGCTGATTCTGCGTCGCGAGAACGGTGAGATCATTCGTTATGCGCACTTGGGTACTGGTAACTATCATGCCGGCAACGCCAAGCTTTATACCGATTACAGCTTACTGACCTCCGACGAAGCGCTCTGTGAGGATGTCTCCAAGCTGTTCAGTCAGCTGATTGGCATGGGTAAAACCCTGCGCATGAAGAAGCTATTGCACGCACCCTTTACGTTGAAGAAGGGCATTCTCGACATGATCGCCCGCGAAACTCAGCATGCCAGTGAGGGGCGGCCTGCGCACATCATGTTCAAGGTCAACTCGGTGACCGATCCGAAGATCATCCGGGCGTTGTACAAGGCCAGTCAGTGTGGTGTGAAAATCGACATGGTGGTGCGTGGGATGTGCTGCCTGCGCCCAGGCGTGCCAGGGGTTTCGCACAATATCCATGTGCGTTCGATCATTGGTCGTTTCCTTGAGCACAGCCGTATTTACTACTTCTACAACGGTGGCGAAGAGCAGCTGTATTTATCCAGTGCCGACCTGATGGAGCGTAATCTCGATAAGCGTGTCGAGACGTGTTTCCCGATTGAGGGTAAGCGCTTGCTGCTGCGGGTGAAGAAGGAGCTTGAGGCCTATCTGAGCGACAACACGCATAGCTGGGTGTTGCAGCCTGATGGCCGTTATGTGCGCTCTAGCCCAAGTGGTAATCA
>JBBKVZ010000316.1:0-5899 GCA_037968715.1 Pseudomonas sp. | reverse complement strand
CGACAGAACCCGGCTTACAGATCGACTCTCCACCTTTTACGCCATCTGCTATTGCTTCGAATCCGCATTTCTAAGACCAAAAAAATCTTACTCTTAACAAAGCACTTTAAGTTCCGGGTGCAGCCTTTTGTATTGGGTTGTTTTTACCTCGAAATTACTGCTGTCATGCCGTGTCTCGCTCGCGTTTTTCTTGGCTAAATCTCCGATTTATAAGGCTTTTCCTCTATCCGTGCGCCTTGACGATGGAGGGCTGCATTCCTATAGTGTGCTCAAGTGGTAGGAAGTGGTGTTAAGTGGGTTTTTTCAGTCAGGGAAGGCTAATAAAAGTGGGGGAGCGCAACTGTGTTTCGTGGAGCTAATGCAATCAGTCTCGACGTCAAAGGACGTCTCGCGATGCCGAGTCGGTATCGTGACGAGCTGGTTTTGCGTTGCGCCGGCCAGTTGATCGTGACCATTGACCCTGTTGACTCTTGTCTGAGTGTTTATCCGCTACCCGAGTGGGAGCAGATCGAAGCAAAACTGCGTGAATTACCTTCTTTCCGTGAAGAGAACCGCCGCTTGCAGCGCATGTTGATCGGCAATGCCGTTGACTTGGAGCTCGACAGCGCGGGGCGCTTTCTGGTGCCACCACGTTTGCGCGAATACGCCGGGCTCGACAAACGCGCGATGCTGGTAGGCCAGCTCAATAAATTTCAACTGTGGAACGAAGACGCCTGGAATGCCTTGGCGGACGCGGATCTGGCGGCCATTAAACAACCCGGCAGTATGCCGGCCGAATTGCGTGACTTGATCCTGTGACTATGACTTCTGATTTGCGCCACATAACCGTTCTGCTCGATGAAGCGGTGGCGGGCCTCGCTGTGCGCAGTGAGGGTTGCTACCTAGACGGTACTTTTGGTCGTGGTGGTCATAGCCGGCTGATTTTGCAGCTGCTTGGCGCTGCGGGTCATTTGCTTGGTTTTGACAAAGACCCGCTGGCGATTGCCACCGGAGAAGCGTTAGCGGCCGAAGATGGCCGTTTTGTCATTGTGCAGCGCAGTTTTGCTGAATTGGCTGATGAGCTGACCGTGCGCGGCTTAGCGGGCAAAGTTAGCGGCGTGCTGCTCGACCTCGGGGTGTCATCGCCACAGCTGGATGATCCTGAGCGTGGCTTCAGTTTTATGCACGATGGCCCTCTGGATATGCGCATGGATCCTAGTCGCGGCATCAGTGCAGCGGCATGGATTGCCAGCGCCCCGGAAGAAGATATCGCCCGAGCATTTAAGGAATACGGCGAAGAGCGGTTTGCCAAGCGCATGGCGCGTGCAGTGGTGTTACGCCGTGCAGAGCAGCCATTTGAGCGCACCGCAGATTTGGCCAATGTGTTGACCGTGGCCAATCCCGCCTGGGAGAAAGGTAAAAATCCGGCAACGCGGGCCTTTCAAGGGCTGCGTATTCAGATCAACAACGAGCTGGGTGATCTGGAGCGCGGGCTCGAAGCCGCAATGGACGCGCTTGAGATTGGCGGCCGATTGTCGGTGATCAGTTTTCATTCGCTGGAAGATCGCATTGTTAAGCAGTTTATGCGTCGCCATGTAAAGGGCGAGGCCGACAACTTGCCGCGCGATTTGCCGGTGCGTGTGGTGCCATTTGATCCGCGCTTGAAACTTCTTGGCAAGCCACAGTTTGCCTCGGATGCAGAAGTTAAGGCCAACCCACGTTCGCGCAGTGCGGTATTGCGTGTGGCGGAGAAGTTACGTTGAGTCGTCTGTACGCCAAGCCTTTGCCAGCCGGCAGCTTTGTAATGCTGCTGTTGTTTTTGGCTGTGCTGGTGTCGGCGATTGCTGTGTCGTACAGCGCCCACTGGAATCGCCAGTTATTGAACAGTTTATTTGCCGAATTAAGCGTGCGCGATAAGGCGCAAGCTGAGTGGGGCCGGCTGATTCTTGAGCAGAGCACTTGGACTGCGCACAACCGCATCGAGGCGATCGCGACTGAGCACTTGCACATGCGTATTCCTGATCCCGAGCAAGTGCGGATGATCGCGCCATGATGAAGCTGAAGGGCGCGCTCTATCCGTGGCGCTTTCGGCTGGTGCTGGCATTGCTGGCGCTGATGACCGCCGCTATTGTTTGGCGGATTATCGACCTGCAAGTAATCGATCATGACTTTCTGCAAGGTCAGGGCGATGCCCGCAGCATGCGGCACATTCCCATCCCTGCGCACCGCGGGTTGATTACCGATCGCAATGGCGAGCCGTTGGCGGTCAGTACCCCAGTTACCACCTTGTGGGCCAATGGCCGTGAGTTGCAGGCCGGACGTGACCAGTGGTTAGCCCTCGCTGCTGCCTTGGGGCAGGAGCCGAACGCTTTTGTTAAGCGTCTTGAGCAAAGTGCCGGGCGTGAATTTATGTACCTGGTTCGCGGGCTAACGCCAGAGCAGGGCCAGGCAATCATTGGCCTTAAGGTGCCGGGGGTATATGCCCTTGAAGAGTTTCGGCGTTTTTACCCGGCCGGTGAAGTCACCGCGCATTTGATCGGTATTACCGATGTCGATGATAAAGGCCGTGAAGGTGTTGAGCTGGCGTTTGAAGATTGGTTGGCCGGCGTGCCGGGTACTCGGCAGGTATTAAAGGATCGCCGTGGTCGGTTGATTAAAGATGTGCAAGTGACCCAGAACGCCAAACCCGGACAGACCTTAGCGTTGTCGATTGACCTGCGTTTGCAGTATCTGGCGCACCGTGAACTGCGCAATGCCCTGACGGAAGTGGGTGCCAAAGCCGGCAGCTTGGTGATGCTCGATGTACAAACCGGCGAAGTGCTGGCGATGGTTAATCACCCGACCTACAACCCGAATAATCGCCGTGATCGGGATCCTGCTGCGCTGCGCAATCGCGCAATGATCGATGTGTTTGAGCCCGGTTCTACCGTCAAACCCTTCTCCATGTGTGCCGCCTTGGCCAGCGGGCGCTGGAAGCCGGAAGACCGCGTTGATGTGTCCGCCGGCTCTTTGAGAATTGGCAAGTACACCATTCGTGACGTGTCCAGAACGGGCGGCATACTCAACCTGACGGAAATTCTGATTAAGTCCAGCAACGTTGGGGTCAGCAAAATTGCCTTCGATATTGGTGCTGAGTCGATTTTTAGTGTGATGCAGCAAGTGGGCTTGGGGCAGGCCACTGGCCTAGGTTTTCCGGGTGAGCGGGTCGGCAATTTACCTAATCACCGGGTTTGGCCGAAAGCTGAAACGGCCACTTTGGCTTATGGCTATGGCCTTTCGGTGACGGCTATTCAGTTGGCGCATGCCTACGCCACGCTGGCTAACGATGGTCGCAGTGTACCGCTGACCATGATCCGTGTTGATGGCGAACGGCCTGCCGGCACCCAAGTGATTGCGCAAAATATCGCACAGACAGTTAAGGGCATGTTGCAGCAAGTGGTGGAGGCGCCCGGTGGGGTGTTTCGCGCCCAAGTGCCGGCCTATCACGTCGCGGGTAAAAGCGGTACCGCACGTAAAAGCACCGCCGGCACTAAGGGCTACACCGCCAATGCCTATCGCTCATTGTTTGCCGGTTTTGCGCCGGTGAATAACCCACGTATTGCCATGTTGGTGGTCATCGATGAGCCCAGCACCGGCGCTTATTACGGTGGTCTGATTTCCGCGCCGGTGTTTGGCAAGGTCATGGCCGGCGCGTTACGGCTGATGAACATTGCCCCAGACAACCTGCCCCCTGCGACCCCACAGGCTGTGGTGTCACTAAATAGCAAAGGAGGGCGAACCTAATGCCTATGCCGCTTAACCAACTGCTGCCTGAAGCGGCCAGTTCGGTACTGATTCGTGAGTTAACCCTGGATAGCCGTAAAGTGCGTCCGGGTGATTTGTTCTTGGCTGTGCCGGGCGCTGCGCAAGATGGTCGCCTGCATATCGCTGATGCGATTGCCCGTGGTGCCGCAGCGGTTGCCTATGAGGCTGAAGGCGCTAGTGAAATGCGCGACAGCGCTGCCGATTTAATCGCCATGAAAGGCCTTGGTGGGCAGTTATCGGCCATCGCTGGGCGCTTTTACGGTGAGCCTAGCCGTGGCTTGCGTCTGGTGGGAGTAACCGGTACTAACGGCAAAACCAGTGTCAGTCAGTTGCTGGCGCAGGCGTTGGACTTACTCGGTGAGTGCTGTGGAATAGTCGGTACCCTAGGTAGCGGCTTTCACAATGCGCTGGTGCAAGGGCAGCACACCACCCCCGACCCTATTGGCGTGCAAGCCATGCTGGCGAATCTCAAGCAGGCGGGCGCCAAAGCTGTAGCAATGGAAGTGTCCTCCCACGGTCTGGATCAAGGGCGGGTTGCCGCGCTGAATTTTTCGGTGGCGGTGTTTACCAACCTGTCACGCGACCACCTCGATTATCACGGCAGCATGCAAGCCTATGGTGCGGTAAAGGCGCAACTGTTTGCCCGTCCGGGCCTGCGTTGCCGGGTACTGAATATTGATGACAGCTTCGGCCGTGAATTGGCCGCCAAACACAGTGACTCGCGGCTGATCAGCTACAGCCTGGACGATGCCGAAGCTTATTTGTATTGCCGCAGCGCTGAATTTGATAACGATGGCGTGCGCGCCGACGTGGTCACCCCGCAAGGCGAGGGGCGCCTATGCAGTTCGCTGCTGGGCCGTTTTAACCTGAGCAACCTGCTGGCCGTAGTCGGTGCTCTGTTGGCGCTGGATTATCCGCTGGATGAAATTCTCGCCGTAATGCCCAAGTTGCAAGGCCCGCTGGGACGCATGCAGCGCCTTGGTGGTGGCGCGCAACCTTTGGTGGTGGTCGATTACGCCCACACCCCCGATGCGCTAGATAAAGTGCTGGAAGCCTTGCGTCAGCATGCTGATGGCCAGTTGGTGTGCCTGTTTGGTTGTGGCGGTGAGCGTGATCGCGGTAAGCGCGCGTTGATGGCGGCCGTGGCTGAGCAGCGTGCTGATCGCGTGCTAGTTACTGATGACAATCCGCGTAGTGAAGCCCCGGAACAAATTTTTGCCGATATTCGCAGCGGTTTTACGGCGCTCGATAACGTCACCCTGCAGCACGGCCGCGCTGCCGCGATTGCGCAGTTAATCGCCAGCGCCAAGGTTGGCGATGTGCTGCTGCTGGCCGGTAAAGGCCATGAGGATTACCAAGAAATTAACGGTGTGCGCCAACCGTTTTCCGACTTGTATGAGGCCGAGCAGGCCTTGGCAGAATGGAGTGCGGCGCATGCTTAAAGCTTTTCGTTTGAGTGAATTGTTGCAGCCGCTAGATGCGCGACTGCTGGGCGCCGATGCGGATTTTGCAGCGGTGTCCATCGACAGTCGCAGCGTTACGGCTGGGCAATTATTTATCGCCCTAAGCGGGCCAAATTTTGATGGCCATAATTACCTCGCCGAGGTGGCCAGCAAAGGCGCGGTAGCGGCTTTGGTTGAGCGTGAAGTGGCCGGGGTAAACCTGCCGCAATTAGTCGTTAGCAATGCTCGCGTGGCGTTGGGTCAGCTTGCTGCGTTGAATCGTCAAGCCTATCAGGGGCCGCTGGCGGCGGTCACCGGATCGAGCGGCAAGACCACGGTCAAGGAGTTACTGGCGAGCATTCTGCGAGTGCGCGGCCCTGTGCTGGCTACCCGTGGCAATCTGAATAATGATCTGGGCGCGCCCCTAACTTTGCTTGAGTTGGCGCCGCAACATTGCGCCGCCGTGATTGAGTTAGGTGCATCGCGCATTGGTGAAATTGCCTACACCGTGGGTTTGACTCAGCCACAGGTGGCGATCATTACCAACGCTGGTACCGCCCATGTCGGTGAGTTTGGTGGCCCTGAGAATATCGTGCTGGCCAAAGGCGAAATTCTTGAGGGGCTGACGGCGAGCGGCACGGCGATTCTTAATCTTGACGATGCAGCGTTCGCCA
>JBBKVZ010000315.1:0-11285 GCA_037968715.1 Pseudomonas sp. | reverse complement strand
TTCAGGCCGAAGCGTTAAAGCAAGCCAACCTTGTAGAAGTTTTCGAAGCAAAAGTTAGTGGCGTCGATGTAGCCTTCCGCGCCGCCGCAGTCAAAACGCTTGCCTTTAAATTTATAGGCAATTACGCAACCGTCTTTTGCTTGCTTCATCAGTGCGTCAGTGATTTGGATCTCGCCACCTTTGCCTGGCTCAGTCTGCTCGATCAAATCGAAGATATCCGGGGTAAGGATATAGCGACCGATAATAGCAAAGTTAGATGGTGCATCTTCAGCCTTTGGCTTTTCAACCATGCTGTTAACCCGATAGATATCATCACGGATCATTTCACCGGAAATAACCCCGTACTTGTGGACTTCTTCCATCGGCACTTCTTGAATCGCGACGATCGAACAACGGAATTGTTTGTACAGCTTAACCATTTGCTTAAGAACGCTGTCACCGTCCAGATTAACGCAAAGGTCATCGGCCAGCACCACCGCAAAAGGTTCGTCGCCAATCAACGGACGACCACATAGAATCGCGTGGCCCAAACCTTTCATTTCAACTTGGCGGGTGTAAGAAAAACTGCACTCATCGATCAGCTTACGGATGCCAACCAGATACTTTTCCTTATCCGTACCGTAAATCTGATGCTCCAACTCGTAGCTAATGTCGAAGTGATCTTCCAGCGCCCGCTTGCCACGGCCTGTAACCATAGCAATTTCAGTCAGGCCCGCATCAAGGGCCTCTTCAACACCGTATTGAATCAATGGTTTATTCACTACCGGCAGCATTTCCTTCGGCATCGCCTTAGTTGCGGGCAGAAAACGGGTGCCATAACCAGCAGCAGGGAACAAGCATTTCTTAATCATGTTAATCCTTAATTGAAGAGCCACTATGCTGACGCGCAGTCTAATCAGGCTGCATACGCCTTACAACGTCCTAGAGCAACGTTGCTGCATTCGTTTTTAAGCCTAACACCTCGCGGCGAGAGGATTCGCCTCGATTTTCCTTAATCAAGCTTGAAAAAGGCTATCTATCGGCACGTAAACCCCCGTATTAGCGTTTTTGGGGTGTCGAATACAGAGGTTTTTTTATCCCGCTGCGAGCGTCTGCTGATAATGCAAATTGCCATTGCACAACGCCCGGCAGCAGCACAATTAATTGTGCAGTCAGATTGTGACAGTCAATACTGTATGCACAAGCTACTGCACCGCCAAAGCCCGCTGTGCGGAATGAGTAGCAAATGCCATACAGCAGGGGGCCGCTGTATTTGACTGGCGCGATCACCGGTTGCACAGCAGCGTTCAATCATGCTCAAAGGAGCTAGCGGCCGCCTAGATTTTTGAGCAATAAAACAGCGGTTAACCACCGCTAGTAGCTCTGAAAAAACTGCCCCGTACATGACCAAAGCTGCGCTAGCAGTGGATTTTGTGATTTGGGGAACGAGCCGGTTTTCAGCGCTGCCGCGCCAGACACAACGCAATCACGCATAATTGCCCGCTACTAAATCGCGGCCAGGGCCGCCGCACTGAGGCCGCTTCGGCTCGGGCAATTAAAGGAAGTCACCTTGTGAGCCAATCGACGCCGCCTGCGGCAAACACCCTGCTGGTCATCGGTTACGTTTGGCCAGAGCCGCGCTCATCGGCTGCCGGCGGGCATATGATGCAGTTGCTCGAGTGTTTTTTGGCCGATGGCTGGCAGGTCACCTTTGCCAGCCCCGCCAGTGAGGGCGAACACAAAGCTGACCTCGCCAGCCTAGGGATAACCGAGCAAAGCATTCGTTTGAACCACAGTAGCTTCGACGATTTCGTGCGCACACTGAATCCGCATGCGGTGTTGTTCGACCGTTTCATGATGGAGGAGCAATTCGGCTGGCGCGTGGAGAAGCACTGCCCCAATGCCCTGCGCATTTTGGAAACCAGCGATCTGCAAAGCCTGCGCGATGCCCGCCAACAAGCACTGAAAGAGCAACTGGCCGTTGGCGACAGTGACGATTTCAGCGAGCTGCTCAGCCTAAGTGCTCTACAACTGTTTGACCGAATGGCCGACGGTGACACCGCGCAACGGGAAATTGCCGCCATTTACCGCTGCGACCTGAGCCTGATGATTTCCGATGCAGAAATCACCTTACTCACCGAGCAATTCAAGCTGCCCGCCGCCTTGCTGCAACACTGCCCTCTGCTGCTCGACAGCACGCCACAGGCCGTACCAGGCTTTGCCGAACGCGAGCACTTCATCAGCATCGGTAATTTTCGCCACGCGCCGAACTGGGACGCCGTGTTGTGGCTAAAGAACAGCATCTGGCCGTTGATTCGCCAGCAGTTACCCAAGGCGCAGCTGCATATATACGGCGCCTACACGCCGCCTAAGGCCAGCGCGCTGCACAACGCCGCGCAAGGCTTTCACATCATGAACTGGGCGCCAGATGCCCTTGAGGTGATGCGCAACGCCCGTGTATGCCTGGCCCCACTGCGTTTTGGCGCAGGCATCAAAGGCAAAATCGCCGACGCCCTGCTCTGCGGCACCCCCAACGTCACCACCCCGATCGGCAGTGAAGGCATGCATGGCGTTCTGCCTTGGCCCGGCCACATCGCCAGCAACGCACAAACCCTGGCCGACGCTGCCGTACAGCTGTATCGCGAGCAAAGCGTTTGGCAACAGGCACAAGATGCTGGCTGGACACTGCTGGCCGCACGCTATGACCGCCGGCACTTTGCCGCTGTATTAATGACGCGAATTAACCAATGCCAAAGCCACCTCGTCGCCCAGCGCCGTGCCAACTTCACCGGCGCCATGCTGCGCCACCATCACCACAAGAGCACCCAATACATGGCGCAATGGATAGAAGCCAAAAACCGCTTAAGTACCGACTAATCATCAGCCCTTGCCAGCCAGCGATTGGTTTATTAACGATGAAGAGTCGCAAGGGTTGAGCGCTGGAGCATGCGATGAGGCAAGCCACAATCTCTGCGCACGATGGTGCGACTGCTTGAATTAATTGGGGTTGCCCCGCCATTAACCCTCTAAGCTTGCAAAGCCTGCTTTGGCTCACAAGGGATAAGTTTACGCATGCTCTATCGCGTTATTCATTTACTGCTCTACTGCCTGTTCATGGGGCCCTTAGCCAGTTTCACCTTGGCTGAGCCTTTGCCTGGCCAGGCAGTTCCCCAGTACTGGGGCAAGATCTTTTCCTGGACAGAAAGTGGGGTTGAAAACCCCACCCAAGGCATCATGTTCGAGCTGCTGCATGAGGTAACCAAACAGTTACCGGAGTACCAGCACCACTACCAGGCAATGAGCCTCAGCCGCGGATTTACCGACCTCAAACAGCACAATAACCTGTGCATGGTTGGCATGGTGCGTAATCCCGAACGGGATACAGTGGGCTACTTTGTCGGGCTATGGCCCGTGCTGCCGCCACAACTGGTGATCCGCCGGAAAGACCGGCAAATGATAGCCGGCAAGCAAAGCCGCGTGTCTCTCACTGAATTACTCGAGCGCCACGATCTGCATGGCGCAATCATTGAAGGGCGCTTTTTTGGCCCGACACTACAGCCACTGCTGCAAGCGGCCAGTGCCAAGGGCGATCTACAAACGATGCAGACCTCATCCAGCGTCAATAACTTACTGCGCATGCTGGAGGCCGACCGCATCGACTTCACCCTAGACTACCTTGAGACCTTTTTGACCAGTAGCACAGGCCAGCCAGAGCTGAGAAATAACCTCTTACTCATACCGCTAGAAGAGGCTCAGACCCCAGGTGTAGGCGGCATATATTGCTCACGTACGCCGCGCGGCAAACAGCTGATAGAACGTATTGATCAACTGGCCCGCGACCCACAGCTGCAAGCTCGGTTTGCAGCCATTATCGATCGATACCTACCTGCTGAGCCTCGCCAACCGTATGCGCAGTGGATCAGTAACTACTTCAAACAGCGCACTCAGCACAGCCTGACCAACATCTCGGACTGACGCGGGCGGATTGCTTAGCGGCGCCCTCTGCGATAACCGCTGCGCCACTCAAGTTGCGGCATCGGGGTTTTGCCAACCGCCATCGCCGGCAAATAAATGTTCAGCCGCCAGCGGCCCCCAACTGCCCTGCGGGTAGAGAATCACCGGCGCAGAAGGGTTAAGCACCGGTTCGACCACTCGCCAGGCTGCTTCGACGGCGTCTTCACGGGTGAACAACGCCGGATCGCCCGCCAGTGCATCGGCGAGCAAGCGCTCGTAAGGTGCCTGCTCACTAGAGCCGTCTTCGCTCAACACTAACTCGTGTTGCTCACCCACAAATGCCCGACCGGCACTCTTGACCCGCGCCGCTAGGCCAATCATCGAATGCGGGGATAGGCGAAAACGCAGGTAGTTGGCCTGTGCATCGCTGGCCACTGCGTCTTCAAACAAACGCAGCGGCGGCGGCTTCAAGCGCACCAGCACCTCGCAGGCAGTGTGCGGCAGGCATTTACCCGAGCGCAGGTACCAAGGCACGCCATCCCAGCGCCACGAATCGATATGCAAGCGCAGCGCGCAGTAAGTTTCAACCTCAGAGTGCGGGTCCACCTGCGGTTCAGCGCGGTAACCCAAGTATTGGCCTCGCACCAGATCTGCGTGTTGCAGCGGACGCATGGCCTCAAACACCTTAAGTTTTTCGGCGTTTACGGCGGCGAAATGTCGATTACCGGGCGGCTCCATCGCCAGCAACGCGACGATCTGAAATAGATGATTTTGCAACACGTCGCGCAGGCAACCGGCACTTTCGTAAAAGCCGCCTCGGCCCTGCACACCGAAACCCTCGGCCAGGGTGATCTGCACACTGGCCACATGGCTGCGGTTCCAGATTGGTTCGAGAAAGGAGTTGGCAAAGCGAAAATACAAGATATTCATGATCGCCTCCTTGCCCAGAAAGTGATCGATGCGGAAAATCGCCTCGTCAGCAAAGACCTCCAGCGCGATGCGGTTGAGCTCACGGGCGGAGGCCAGATCACGGCCAAAAGGTTTTTCCACGATCACCCGCGCGCCCGTCGCTAACCCGGCGGCGCCCAGGCCACGAATCACCGTGGCAAACAGCACCGGGGGAATCGCGAGGTAATGAGCCGGGTGCTGCGCCCCACCCAGCGCGCGTTTAAGCTCAATAAAAGTGGCCGCCTGCTGGTAGTCGCCGCTGACGTACTGCAACAAGCCCAGCAACTGCTCGAGCACTAGCGGGTCGTAGTGCGCGTTATCGGAGGTAATGCTGCAGGTGGCGCGCTCGCGAAATTGCTCAATGCTCATTTCGGATGAGGCCACGCCAATGACTGGCACCTGCAACTCGCCGCGCTTACACAGGGCATACAGTGCGGGGAAAATCTTCTTGTGGGCTAAATCACCAGTGGCGCCGAAGACCACCAGCGCATCGGCAGCCAAGGCTGTGATTGCGTTCGAGTAAGTCATCTTATTCCTTGCTGCTCGCCGGTACTTCCACATGGCCACCGAACTGATGGCGCATAGCCGATTGCACGCGATTGGCAAAATCTGCCTCGCCTCGCGAGCTAAAGCGCGCATACAGTGCCGCACTCAGCACGGGGGTCGGCACGGCCTCATCAATGGCGGCTTGCAGGGTCCAACGGCCTTCACCGGAATCCGAGACTCGCCCGGCGAAATTGTCCAGTTGCGGGTCGGCCGCCAGCGCGCCAGCGGTCAGGTCGAGCAACCAAGAGCCGATCACACTGCCGCGTCGCCACACTTCGGTGATCTCCGGCAAATTCATCTCGTACTGATAAAACTCAGGGTGGCGCAGCGGCGTGGTCTCGGCGTCCTGCGCGTGGTTGCGAGTGCCAATATTGGCGTTGCGCAGAATATTCAGTCCCTCGGCATAAGCCGCCATCAGCCCGTACTCAATGCCGTTATGCACCATTTTCACAAAGTGCCCGGCACCATGGGGCCCGCAGTGCAGCCAGCCTTGCTCGGCAGTGCCGGCGTCGGCCCCGCGCCCCGGCGTAGCTAACGCAGTACCCGGCCCCGGTGCCAAGCTGACGAATAAAGGCGCGAGATGCTGCACTGCCGCGTCTGCGCCGCCGATCATCAGGCAATAGCCGCGTTCCAGGCCGGCCACGCCGCCGCTGGTGCCAACATCTACATGCTCAATACCGGCGGTTTGTAGGGCGGCCGCGCGGCGCAGGTCGTCTTGGTAGTGAGAGTTGCCACCGTCGATGACGATGTCACCGGCGGCCAAATATGGCAGTAACTCAGCAATTAACTCATCAACTGCAGCGGCGGGCACCATTAGCCAGATCACCCGCGGCTGGCTCAGCGCAGCGGTGAATTCTTGCAGCGAATCACTGCCACTGGCGCCAAGGGCCACCAGTCGTTCAACCACATCGGGATGACGACCGTGGATAACGCAGTTATGACCATCGCGTAACAACCGAGTAGTCATGCTGGCGCCCATGCGTCCGAGTCCGATCATGCCAATTTGCATTGCGTGCTCCCTTCTGCGGATAACAACCTGAGTGGTTGGTCTAGTTACCACCATAGCCCTCTCGTGCGTCCATCGACACCTCAACGCTACTAGTTTGGCCTGCCATCTGGTTGTGACTCACGATGACGGCCGAGGCTGAACCCGCACAGCCTGGCAAAGCGTGGCCAACTACCCTTTAATTCTTTGCTGCGATAGGCTGAACTCTAGCAATGACTGGCCCGCAGCCTTTTGTTTCAAGCGTTGCGGCTGGTCTATACGTTCGCGGACAGGGGAAAAGGAATGCTCGAAAAACTTTTTGATGGCAGTTTCATGCCGCACGGCCACTGTTTCTTGTGGCGCTCAGATTTACTGACCCTGCATGTGATCGGAGACTTACTGACAGTCATTTCATACGCGCTTATTCCTTTGGGGCTGATCTACATAGTACATAAACGACATGATTTATCATTTGACTGGTTATTTATATTATTTGCAGCATTTATATTTTTTTGTGGTATTTCTCACCTGCTTGGACTGATTAATATCTGGCATGGTTATTATTATATTGAAGGCCTTATAAAGCTATTCACCGGGATAATTTCGGTATTCACTGCTCTCATGCTAATCAAGTTAACACCCAACATTGTTAATATCCCCAGCGCGCAGGATCTTGAATTAAGCAATAGAGAGCTACTTAAATTAAGAGACCAACTCCAAGAAAACAACGTGAACTTGGAGCGCAGAGTTGCCCAGCGCACAGCGGAGCTGGAACGCCTAGCGATAACCGATGCGTTAACGGGTATCTATAACCGTGGAGAAATAATGCGTCGAGGTCATTCTGAGCTTGAACGAGCTGAACGATATCAGCGCCCGCTGGCAGCGCTGATGATCGACATCGATTTTTTTAAACATATAAATGATCAATTTGGGCATCAGGCTGGCGATGAAACCCTGAAACTGGTTAGCGCAGAAATACAAAATTGCTGTCGGTTGTCCGACAGCTTGGGACGCTACGGTGGTGAAGAGTTTTTGCTCTTATGCCCGGAGATGGATAAGGCGACTGCGGGCCATCTTGCTGAACGCATGCGCGGCAAAGTTGAAGCGTTGCAAGTTGATTTTGCACAAGCCGTGACCGTGAGTATTGGCGTAGCAGACTGCAAAGATCACCTAGACCTAGAAACCCTGATCAATGCCGCAGATCAGGCCTTATATTTAGCCAAAAATCAGGGCCGTAATAGAGTAGTGAGTCATAGTGAAAACTGACGAGCAGCCAGTTTGAGAGTGCATCAGCTGCTCGACTGAACAACTTTGCAGCGTTTGCTAGCGTGACGTAGGCAACTTCACGGCATCAGTTTGGCGCTTAAAAAACCACAAAACACCCCAAAAAAGGAGCAACACCATGACCCCATTACTGCAAATAGTTGTCTGCATGACCCTACTAACCTTCGTCAGCATCATACTCGGCGCCGTGCTGCGTAACCGGGAGTGGACGTTGGATGGTATGAAGGTCGGCCTGAGTAATCGCGATAATCTACCCACCGCCACGCCTATGGGCGCGCGTGCCGAACGCAGCGCGGCCAACACCAAAGAAAATTTTATCCTGTTTCTGGCCCTGGCTCTGACCGCGCACTTAGCGGGCGTGGGCGAACAAGCGCTGCTCGGCGCACAAGTGTTTATCGCTGCGCGGCTGGTGTATCTGCCCGTTTACATTCTGGGCATCACCTATCTGCGCAGCGCCGTCTGGGGTGCCGGCATAGCTGGGCTGGCAATGATGGCCATAACCTTGGTTTAAAAATCCATCAACAATGGCGGGCTGTCTCAGGCGTCGACCACACCAAGTCCTCAGCGTTTGCGCGAAAAAAACGGCGCTGCAAGCGCTAAAGATACAAACGTGCCCACAACCCGTCAGGTTAATTTTTTCTGGAAAAAAAGACGCTTATGCTCTGGCGGGAAATCATCAAGGTGAGCGAATTGGCTGAAACCATGTTTTTCGTAGAACTTTGGCGCTTGGAAATCAAAAGTATCCAGCCAGATTCCGACGCAACCTTGTTCACGCGCAAGGTCTTCAGCCATGTTCATCAGCCGTGAGCCTGTGCCTTGCCCTCTTGCTTGCTCAGGTATGGCGAGCAACTCGATAAATAACCAACGATAAAAAATCTCACCATAAAGTCCACCCATTATTTCGTTGCTGTGCTCATCACGCACCAACAGCGCAACTGCCTGTGGTTTTGGATCACCGCCTTGAGAAAAATTATGCGCCCGCAAAGGCTTAAGGATAGCTAAACGTTCAGCTTCACCCGGATCTAGCGTCATTTCGATACGCACACTCATGTACTAACCCTGTAGATACTGACACTGCTATGGATAAACAAACCTTAAGCAAACGGAGTGACGTGGTAAGCGTAGGCCAACACCGTTGAAGGTTAAACGGGTGACATCTGGCGCGAGGGCAACTGCGTAATTTAACTCGCCCGTTGTATTGGCTAGTAGGTGGGAACACCCGTTAAATAACTGGACCAAGCACACCCTAAGTCTTTATTAGACCTCGCTGAATGAAAACATCTTTCGCGACAAACATGCCATTTAACGCGGCCGGGAAGCCCGCGTACACCGCCATTTGTAAGATAACCTCAACAATCTCATCTGGCTGGCAACCCACATTCAGCGCACCGTTGATATGAACATTGAGTTGCGGTGCACAATGACCAAGCGCGGTTAACGCGGCCACTGTCGCCAGTTCTCTGGACTTTAGGTCTAGCTGGGGCCGCTGGTAAATATCTCCGAATGGGAACTCAATGGTGAATTTTGCCAAGTCCGGGCAAATTGACTGCAGGCTATCGATTACCTTTCGGCCAGCCTCTCCATCAATTTCAGTTAGCTTTTTTAAGCCATTCTCATATCTACTTGTCATACATGTAGCCTCGAAGTGAATGCACAAATCAAGGCTACGACTTAGAGTTAACTCTAAGTCAAGGGGCTTTGTGAGAGGTAATAGATAATTTTTGCATCGAGCGCCTGCAGGTGCTCGACCTCCTTTTCAATACGCGCGTGCAGAGCGCCACGGTGAGACTCTAATAAGATACGCCGCTGCGCAAATGTAGCCTCACCTTCAGCACGCAGATGAGCATATTCGAGAATTTTTGCTAAGTGCATGCCCGTCGATTTTAAACGATTTATAAAATTAACCCATTCAACATCAGCCTGAGAGTAGCAACGATGACCACTACTGCTGCGCGAAACATTATTGAGCAATCCAAGCTTCTCATAATATCTAAGGGTATGCGCAGTAAGAGCGGTCAGCTCTGCAAACTTAGCAATATTCATAAACACCTCGCAAAACAAAAATAGCTCAACATTTATTAAGTGAGCCAAACCCGCAAATAAAATTCTTGATTAGCCAACCCGCTGACAACGGCGCTATTCCTTGCGTTACTTGATATTACGCAAGAGCCATTAACCGTTATCACCAGACTGACTTTTGGCTATTACTGACTCAATTGTATTTTGAATGCTGTGGCAAATCGTCGGTAATATCGTACCAAGGCGCTTTACTGCCTACGAAAACATGGCGCTGAGCTTTGACTCCGGGATCTGTATCAAGTGTTCCCAGTGGAAAACCATAAACCTCGGGATTAGCATCAAACTTGGTGTACAGGCTCGAACCGCAATTAGAGCAAAAGCCTTTATGCTCGCCGGGCGATGATTGATAAAACTTCATTAGCTCATGGCCTTTGAGGGTCTTCCAGGCTGCGGCGCTGACCTTGGCTCGGGTACGAAACGCAGCGGCGTGCAGCTTTCTGCACATAGAACAGTGGCAATTTAGGACATCACTAAGCGGCCCATCTATCTCGTATTGGACGCCGCCACAGAGACAACTACCGGTTTGCTTCATTGCATAACCCCTTTGTTTGCTAACCAAAAAATACGCCATGTCGGCGCAGAAAATCTCCGCCGGCGCGGCAAGCTAAGAACAATAGCCGCCCGCCAAGAGCCTAACTGAGATTTACTTTATAACAATTCGACAAACGGGCCTAGCACATGTGGTACCGTGCCAACACATGAACATTTTTTCAGAAACTTTAAACCTACTAAACAGTAAACATAATTACTAACTCGCTGCGACAACAGCGCTGAAGTTGATTAACTTTCAATAAAGCCAAACAACAACACGTTGCCTTTTATCAATTATGCAACCACCCAGCCAGTCTAGACTTTCGCGAACCTGCTCTTCATAGCCTTTAACTCAATTACATTTAACGAGGTGTTTTCTATGCAAAAACTTACTGATGTGGGCGAGAACCTCGTCAATAATATCGCTTCTCGCTATGGTTTGAGCCGTGAGGCTACTGTGCACATGCTGGTTGCTGTGAATAATGGCGGCGGCTCAATGGCCCAGTTTAACTGCCCTGAACTAGGCGGTTCTGGCCAGTGGATGCGCGGCGGCATGACCATGGTGGGCGACATGTTCAACAACGGTTTAAAAAATACTGTTGATAATATCTGCAATGAACTCGCCAACGTTCTGGCGAACAACCAGGTTTTCCCGGTAATACTAGCCGGCACACCGGGCAGCTCTGAGTGGTGGCCAAGTAATCTGGGCCGCCCATTTAGTAGCGGTGCACAAAACAATACTCGCTATGCGGTGTTTCCTAATCGCTTAGCCGTGGAACTGAATGGTCACGTTTCAGTATTTGACACCCTTAATAACAATATTGGCGGTGTGAGCCAACAACAAGGCGGTAATGCCTCGCTGACTTTTAGTAGTCAGTTTGGCACGATTGCGGTATCTAGCTTGCCGTTGATCTCTGGCCCGGGAATAGCCCCCGCTGCGCAAACTAATTTTGCTGAACCTGCAGCACCAGCAGCACCG
>JBBKVZ010000314.1:0-3525 GCA_037968715.1 Pseudomonas sp. | reverse complement strand
CGACTGGGCAACGACACCCTGTATGCGGAGATCAAGGCCGAGATCCGCGAAATGGTCGACTACCTCGACAGCGATGCTCAGCGGCGCCAGTCCACCACCGTCATGCGCCTAACCGTGGTCACCACCTTGAGCTTGGTCGGCACCGTGGCCACCGGTTTTCTCGGTATGAATATCTTTGCCGATGCCGATGCGCCCCTTTTGCAACGCTCGCTATTGTTCTTCGCGGCACTGGGCGGCACCGGGCTCATAACCGCCTACGCGGTGGTTAAGTCGAAACGCCTGGCCGACCTGCTAGATGTACTGTCCGATGAAAGCCTGCGTACGGGTGAGCGACTGCGCGCGATCTTCGGCACTTGGCGGCGTAAACACTGATGCCAGCACAAACCAGCGCAACCCACAGCTAGCGCAAGCTCGCCGCGATGACCTCGATCTCGGCACTGTGACTGACCAGCACGGTCAGCTCGCCACACTCAGCAATGAAGTCCAGCGGCGCAGGTAATTTGGCATAGGCTGCCAACGCAGTTAACGGCGGTAAATCACTGGTGCGGCCTGTCCGCTTAATCGCATGAAACAAGCTGAGGTTGATCAAATCAACCAGCTCAACTTCATCACCCTCGCGATGATGCCAGTCGCCGGCGTGACGAATAACCTTGATGTATGCCTCGTCTACCGCCCACTTCTTGAGCACGATGATCCCGAGTGACCTGCTGTATTCACGGCAAAGTTTGTAATACAACTCTGGCGAGGGAATTTCGGCGGCATTTTTAAACGCAGACAACACGGCCAGCGTGCCAACTTCGCTGAGCAAACTGGCCAGCAACGCCTGGTCCACCGAAACCGGCCCCACCAAGCGCGCCAAGAAAGCACTGCAACTGGCCTTCATCACCAACCGCTCCCAAGCCTCCAGAAACAAGCGTTTATGCGCTGGGCTGTACAACACAAACAGGCTTTTAACACTGTGAATCATAGTAATTCGGTCGACTTGGGCCACGCCGAGCACTCGCAGCACGTCGAGCAAACTCTTTGGCGGCGACTGCGTGCGCAGTAAAGCACTGCTGGCGTACTTCATCAGAATGGCGCTGAGCGCAGGGTCACGGCTGATCAACCGATTAAGCTGCGCCAGCGTCACCTCGGGATTGCTCAATGCACGACGAATTTCCAGGGTAATGGCCGGCAAACTGGGTAATTGTTCCTCACCACTCATGAGCTGAGTAACGACTTGCCGGTAAATGGCGTAATCCGATGACACAGCACTCACAGTACAGCCCCTATAAACCACCACCGACTCATCCCCAACATGCCTTGATGCTCCTTCACTCACGACAAGCGCCCTCACGGCGACTGCCATAAGGGTAGGCACAGGCCTAGGCTTATGCCAGCGCCGGGCTCGCCGGTAAATCACGCCATGTCAGGTACAGCCGCAGGTCAAATTCCAACTGCATGTAGCCCGGCTGCATATATTCACACAGCTGATAAAACGCCTTGTTGTGCTCATGCTCTTTAAGGTGCGCCAACTCATGCACCACGATCATGCGCAAAAACTCCGGCGCCGCCTGCCGGAACAACGCGGCAATCCGAATTTCTTTCTTGGCTTTAAGTTTGCCGCCCTGCACCCGCGAAATGGCCGTGTGCAAGCCCAACGCCTGATGGGTCAGGTCCAGACGATTATCAAACAGCACCTTGTCGATATTGGCCGCGTTACGCAGGTGCTCCTGCTTCAACTCAAGGGTGTAGGTGTACAGAGCCTTGTCGCTTTGCACCTGATGGCGGCCGGGATAGCGCTCGCTCAGGTAGTGACCCAAACGCTGTGTGGCAATCAGTTGCTGCACCTGCGCTTGCAGGTGCGGCGGATAAGCCTTGAGGTATTTAAGCGGGTTCATTGCTGCCTACAAAATGCGCCACGCGGGCAATAATATTCGGCCAGTAACGGCCCTTAGTGCGCCAATGGCGGCGCCAGTATTGGCCACTCAGGGGCATTGCGCTGCGCCCCAATCGACCGCCAGAGCGCATCAACAGATTGCGGATGCTGGCTGTAAAACTGTTTATGCACGCCCAAAAACAAGGCTATGTCCTAGTTATGTGTTGCAGGCCGTATTTTGTAGCGTGGGCTTTACGAGGTAAGAGCCTTGGTGGGCTAAAGCCCACCCTACGTTTTGCGCTCAACACGTAACGGGTACATAGCCAAAAAAACCGTGCGCAGCAAAATACGTTGTTCATGCTTAATCTCAAAACATCGCAGCGAATAAGATTCAGTTTATCACTGGGCATGCATTCCAACTGAATGTGCATTAATTCACGCCGCGTGCACAGCCTAGGTTCAGCGCGGTAGAGTTCCCTAGCCGCCTACCTGAGAATCAGCATGAGCACAGCCATAACCCGCAGCCTACTGATACTAGCGGCGCTGACAGCGCTGTTTCTCGTTGGCCCCCGCGTAGCCATCGACAGCCAACTGCACGCCGTGCAACTGCCGGCCGACCTCGATAAGTACCTAGCCAACAGCGAGGCGCGCTACCCCGATATCACTCCGGGCACCGAGAAAACCATCATCTGGGCCCATGCCGATAAACGTAAAACTGCGCTCACCGTTATTTATCTGCACGGCTTTTCCGCCACCCGCCAGGAAACTGCGCCCTTGAGCGATGAGATTGCCAAACAACTCGGCGCCAACCTGTTTTACACCCGCCTCAGTGGCCATGGCCGCGGCGGTGCAGCCATGAGCGAGGCGAGTGTCAACGATTGGCTACAGGACTCTCAGCAGGCGCTGCAAATCGGCCAGCAATTAGGTGATCGTGTGCTGGTGATTGCCACCTCAACCGGCGCCACCTTAGCTACTTGGCTGGCGACCCAGCCACAGAGTCAAAACGTCTTGGCCTATGTACTGATCTCACCCAATTTCTCGCCGAAAGACCGCGCCGCGCAAGTGCTGACCTGGCCATGGGCCAAATACTTTGCCCCGCTGCTGATTGGCCCTGAACACCACTGGCAACCGCGCAATCCAGCGCAAGCCCGTTACTGGAGCCACCGTTTCCCAACGCAGGCGTTACTGCCGATGATGGGTTTGGTGGATTACGTGCACGGCCTGCCGGTGGAGTCGATTAAAACGCCAACGCTGATGATTTACGCAGCCGACGACCAAGTGGTCAGCCCCGACGCCACTGTGCAGATGTTCGCCCGCTTCGGTGCGACGCCCAAGCAACTGTTGGCCTTAGCAGACACGCAAGATGATTCGCACCATGTGCTGGCCGGCGCGATTTTGTCGCCCGCCGACACACCACGAGTCGAGGCGGCGATTATGCAGTTTATCCAACCCCTGCTCAGCGCCCAGCCCTAAACGCAAAAAACCCGCTCGAAGGCGGGGTTTGGTTTTGCCTATGTAGCCGCTAAGTATTAAGCGTAGGGCGCGTGCACTGTAGTGGTCAACTAATTCCGGACACTTCGATAGGTGGTTTCGACGCCATCGCCCGTTCGTATACGGTCGGTGGCAGATATCCCAGTTTCGAGTGCAGCCGCTCGTTGTTATAAAAC
>JBBKVZ010000313.1:0-3552 GCA_037968715.1 Pseudomonas sp. | reverse complement strand
AATATTTGGTACCAGAAGAGCTTTCAGATTGCGGTGATCAGCGTTGCCTTACTGCTGCTGACCATTATCTTGTTTTTACAAGACACCTTCACCCAGCGCCCGCAGTTTCTGCATTGGTTGCGCCGCGGCTACCTAGTGTTCACCGTGCTGTTTATTGGCTGGTATGCCCTCGGCCAGTTGTCGGTGGTCAATGTGCTGACCTTTGTGCATGCCCTTGTTGAAGACTTTCGCTGGGAGTTGTTCCTCACCGATCCAGTCATCTTCATTATTTGGACCTTCACCGCCGCGAGTATTTTGCTCTGGGGGCGTGGCGTGTTCTGCGGCTGGCTGTGCCCGTTCGGAGCGCTGCAAGAGCTGATCAACGAGGCGGCGCGCAAGCTGAAAATTCGGCAGTTCGAGTTGCCATTTGCTTTGCACGAACGGCTCTGGGCGATCAAGTACATCATCCTCTTGGCGTTGTTTGGCTTGTCGCTGGAGTCGATGTCCGCTGCCGAGCGCTTTGCCGAGGTCGAGCCCTTTAAGACCGCGATTACCCTTAAGTTCGACCGCCAGTGGTGGTTTGTGCTCTACGCCGTGCTCTTGCTGGTGATCAATATTTTCACCCGCAAAGTTTACTGCCGCTACATCTGCCCGTTGGGCGCGGCGTTGGCGATTCCGAGCAAGTTCCGTCTGTTTGATTGGCTCAAGCGGCGTAAGGAATGTGGCGATCCTTGCCAGCTATGTGCCAAAGAATGTGAGATTCAGGCGATTCACCCCGATGGCCGCATCAATGCCAACGAGTGCCATTACTGCCTGGATTGCCAGATGACCTATCACAACGACAACAAGTGCCCGCCGCTGATTCTCAAGCAGAAGAAGCGCAACAAAAAGGCACCTGGGTCGGCCAATTTAATACCTGTAGTGCAATTAGTGAACGCGCCTAGCGCCACTGTTAAACCTGTTTCAAAGGAGCAGAACCATGAGTGATAAAGAGTCGAAGAGCAATCTGCCAGTCGTGGAAAAAACCGGCCTGAGCCGACGCGGTTTCCTCGGTGCTTCTGCCATGACGGGTGCCGCGGTGGCCGCCACAGCTCTGGGCAGTGGTGTGATGAGTCGCGACACTTGGGCGGCAGCGGTCAAAGATGCGCAGTCCAAAGCCCACGTTGCTCCAGGCGAGCTGGATGACTACTACGGTTTTTGGAGTGGTGGTCACCAGGGTGAAGTGCGCGTGATGGGCATCCCCTCGATGCGCGAGCTGATGCGTATTCCGGTGTTCAACGTCGACTCAGCCACCGGTTGGGGTTTGACGAACGAAAGTAAGCGCGTGCTCGGTGAAAGTGGCAAGTTCCTTAACGGTGACTGCCACCACCCGCACATCTCCATGACTGACGGTCAGTACGACGGCAAGTACTTGTTCATCAACGACAAGGCCAACAGCCGTGTTGCGCGTATCCGCTTGGATATCATGAAGTGCGACAAGATGCTCACCGTGCCTAACGTGCAGGCCATTCATGGCTTGCGTGTGCAAAAGGTGCCGCATACTAAGTATGTGTTCGCCAACGCAGAATTCATCATTCCGCACCCTAACGATGGCAGTAGCTTTAACCTGCAAGACAAGAACGCCTTCACCATGTTCAATGCGATTGACGCCGAGAAGATGGAGATGGCTTTTCAGGTGATTGTCGACGGTAACTTGGATAACACCGACGCTGATTACACCGGCAAGTACGCGGCCTCCACCTGCTACAACTCCGAGAAAGCCACTGACCTTGGCGGCATGATGCGTAACGAGCGCGACTGGGTGGTGGTGTTCAACATCCCGCGTATCGAGGCGGCCATTAAAGCCGGCAAATTTACCACCTTGGCCGGTTCCAAAGTGCCGGTGGTGGATGGTCGCGCCGGTTCCGAGTTAACCCGTTATATCCCCGTGCCAAAGAACCCGCACGGCTGCAACACGTCGCCAGATGGTAAGTACTTCATCGCCAACGGCAAGCTGTCGCCAACGGTGAGCATGATCGAGATCGCCAAGCTCGACGACCTGTTCGACGACAAACTTAAGGATCCGCGTGATGTGATCGCCGCCGAACCGGAGCTGGGTCTCGGCCCGTTGCACACTACCTTTGATGGTCGAGGTAATGCCTACACCACGCTGTTTATCGACAGTCAGGTGGTGAAGTGGAGCATGGCTGACGCCGTCCGCGCTTATAAGGGCGAGAAGGTTAACTACATCAAGCAGAAACTCGATGTGCAATACCAGCCGGGGCACAACCATGCCTCGCTAACCGAGACCCGTGACGCCGATGGCCAGTGGCTGGTGGTGTTGTGCAAATTCTCCAAAGACCGCTTCCTGCAAGTTGGTCCGTTGCACCCGGAGAACGACCAACTGATCGACATCTCTGGCGAGGAGATGAAGTTGGTGCACGACGGCCCGGCTTTCGCCGAACCGCATGACTGCATTCTGGCGCGCCGTGATCAGATCAAGACCAAGAAAATCTGGGACCGTGACGATCCCTTCTTCGCCGAAACCGTGGCCATCGCCAAGCAGGACGGCATTGCCTTGGAGACCGATAACAAGGTTATCCGCGATGGCAAAAAGGTTCGCGTGTATATGACCTCGTCGGCGCCGGTGTACGGCGTCACCGAGTTCAACGTTAAGCAGGGCGACGAAGTCACGGTGACCATCACCAACATCGACAAGATCGAGGACGTGACCCATGGCTTCTGCATGACCAACCACGGCGTGAGCATGGAGATTAGTCCGATGCAAACCGCTTCCGTCACCTTCACCGCCGACAAACCCGGTGTGCATTGGTACTACTGCAACTGGTTCTGCCACGCGCTGCACATGGAAATGGTCGGCCGCATGTTGGTTGAGCCTGCATAAAGGAGCGTGTCATTTAGTCGTGCTCGCCAGTTGTTTGCCGGCACGATTAAACGACTCCGGCGCCCTGCGCTGATCAGCCCAGGGCGCATTGCGTGGAGCATTGCGCAACATAGCAATCCCCAGCCTGCGCGCTGGTTTATACAACGCTAAACGGCCAAGGAGAACGCAGTGTTAGATTCACCAGCGAAAGCTTTCTTGCGCCATCTTGCGCCTTTGGCGCTGGTTATTTTTTTCGGCGTGGCTCAGGCGGCGCCGCAATCGATTCACCAATTACCGCTGCAGGCCATGGCTGACAACACCTGGCGTTTGCCGGCGGGCGATTACCTAGGCTCTTTTCGGGTTGATCAAGCGATGCATATTCGCTGCGAGCCTGGGGCGGTTATCCGTGCACAGGGCGAGGGTAATGTGCTGACTATCGGTGCGCCAGGTGTGAGCGTCGAAGGCTGCACCCTGCGCGATTGGGGGCACGACCTCACCGCGCTAAATTCGGCGGTGTTCATCGAGCCATTGGCACGCGGCACGTTGATCAAGAACAACCGCATGCAGGGCCCAGGTTCAGGTATTTGGGTTGATGGCACGGCGGACGTCAGGCTAATCGGCAATCACATTCAGGGTGATCCGAGCATTCGCTCGCAAGACCGTGGCAACGGCATTCACCTGTACGCCGTGCAGGGTGCGCGGGTTATCGG
>JBBKVZ010000312.1:0-2560 GCA_037968715.1 Pseudomonas sp. | reverse complement strand
CACCAAGGCCGGTAACAAAGGCGGCGAAGCTGCATTGTCGGCCCTTGAGATGGTCAGCCTGTTGGCACAGTTGGACGCCAAGTGAGCCTAAATAAGGACGACAGTCCCGAGCAAACTCCAGCTGCACCTGCGCCTAAGGGCAAAACCGCAGCGCGCCGTCAGGCCCGTACCTTGGCCATGCAAGCCCAGTATCAGTGGCAAATGGCCGGTCAGGCGATTAACGAGATCGAAGCACAGTTTCGCGTCGACAATGATTTTGTCGGCGTCGACGGTGCTTACTTTCGCGAGATTCTGCACGGCGTGCCGAAGCAGAAAAGCGAGATCGACAGCAGCTTTGAGCCGTTTCTCGATCGCCCGCTGGAAGAGCTGGATCCAGTTGAACTGGCGATCTTGCGCTTGTCGACTTTCGAGCTGCGCAACCGCCCAGATGTGCCGTACCGCGTGGTGATCAACGAAGGTATCGAACTGGCGAAAATTTTTGGCGCCACCGATGGCCACAAATTCGTTAACGGTATTCTCGACAAGCTGGCGCCGCGTTTGCGTGGCGAAGAAATTCGCGCCAACAAGCGCTAATTTTGCCTGTCGCGCAACATCACGGGCGCGCAACGCGCCCGGCAATCGAGCGCTAACTCATGGATGAATTTGCCTTAATTCGCCAGTATTTCGCGGCTGCACCCTGTGCTCAAACGGCTCCGGGTGTGGCGCTGGGCATTGGCGACGATTGCGCGCTACTTGATATCCCCCCCGGCGAGCAGCTGGCGATCTCTACCGATACGCTGGTTGCCGGCGTGCACTTCCCCGATCCTTGTGATGCCTTCTTGCTGGGCCAGCGCTGCTTGGCCGTGGCTGCCAGCGACTTAGCGGCCATGGGCGCGCGACCTCTGGGGTTTACCCTCGCCTTGAGCTTGCCGGCCGCCACGCAGTCGTGGCTGCAAGGCTTTGCTGCCGGCCTGAATCAGATGGCACAAAGCTGCTCGCTGGCGTTGATCGGTGGCGACACTACGCGTGGTCCACTGAGCGTGACAGTGAGCGTATTTGGCTGCGTGCCGAGCGGCCAAGCGTTGCTGCGCAGCGGCGCCCGAGTGGGCGATTTGCTCTGCGTGGGTGGTGAATTGGGCGATGCTGCCGGCGCATTGCCGCTGGTGCTGGGCCAGCGGCAGGTAAGCCGCGAACTGGCTGCGCCATTGCTAGCCCGTTATTGGGCGCCGCAGCCACAACTGGCGTTGGGTCAGGCGCTGCGCGGTAAGGCAACGGCGGCGCTGGATATTTCCGATGGGCTATTGGCCGATTGTGGACATATCGCCAAAGCCTCCGCTGTGGGGTTGCAGATTAATCTCGAATGCCTACCGTTATCGCCCGCCTTGCTGGCTCTGCTGGATAAACCTGCTGCGCAAGACTGCGCCCTGTGTGGCGGCGATGATTATCGTTTGGCCTTCACCTTGCCTGCCGAGCATTTGCCAACATTACTGGCCGCTGGCTGGCCGCTGGTGGTGATTGGCCAGGTGGTGGCCGGCGCCGGCGTACAATTGCTCGACAGCCAAGGCGCTACTCTGCATCCGCGTGCCTACGGCTATCAACATTTTGGAAATTCAAGTGACTGACTTAATCAAGGCGCCACCTTCGGTGTGGCACAACCCTTGGCATTTCCTCGCCTTTGGTTTTGGCTCAGGCACCTTGCCGAAAGCGCCCGGTACCTGGGGCACATTGGTGGGTTTGGCGTTTATGCCGCTGTGGCACCTGCTGCCAGGCTGGGGCTATGGGCTCATGCTGGGACTAAGCACACTGTTTGGCGTGTGGCTGTGTGGCAAGGTGGCGCGCGATCTCGGAGTGCACGACCATGGCGGGATTGTTTGGGATGAAATGGTCGGCATCTGGATCACCCTGTGGCTGGTGCCCGCCGATTGGTATTGGTTGCTGCTGGGCTTTGGCCTGTTTCGACTGTTTGATATCGTCAAGCCATGGCCGATTCGCTGGGTCGACCGGCAGATTCATGGCGGGTTTGGGATCATGCTGGATGATGTGTTGGCTGGGGTATTTGCTTGGCTGGCGCTGCAGTTGATTATTCACGCTTTCGGCTAGTTGGAGATCGCATGCGCGGTGCTTGGAGCAAACACTGGTTGGCGGGTTGGCTGCTCAATGCCCTGTGCTTGAGCTGTGCCTTTGCGCGCGAGGATACGCCGCCCGCTACGGTGAGTGTGGCCAGCGAAGTCTGGGCCGGGCATAGCAATGCCGATGGCACAGGTTTGGCCTGGGACGTGCTGCGCGCCGTGTTTGAGCCTGCGGGTGTGCGCGTGGTGATTTCCAGTGAACCCTATACCCGTGCCATCGGTTTGGCGCAGCGCGGTAAAGTCGATGCGGTGCTGGGGCTTTTTGCCCATGAGGTCAATGGCGTTAATTACCCGCGCCAAGCGTATGCCGACGATGAGGTGGTTGCACTTGGCTTGGCGGGTCGCCCTGCGCCGACCTTGGCAACTCTGGCGGATTACCGGTTTATTTGGGTGCGTGGTTATGCGTATCAGGGGCAAATTGCCAATTTAGTCCACTTCCAAGAAGTGCAGCG
>JBBKVZ010000311.1:0-5050 GCA_037968715.1 Pseudomonas sp. | reverse complement strand
TGCGCCACGGTGACAGGCCGAACAGCGCGTCACGTACTTGCTGGCGGGTGGCGGCGTCGCAGTCGTTGTCCAGTCGGAAGCTGCCCTGTAAGTCGATCTGGCTCGGCAGCATCACCGGTAGTGCGTCCAAGGCTGCTTGCCAGCGGCCAAGATCGCCGTGGCCAACGGCCATTTTCGCATCCAGTTGTTGTTGCAGGTCGTCGGCCCAGTTTTCCAGCGGTGAACCGGTGAGGCGTTGAACTAACGGGGTGAGATCAATCATGCGAAGCCTGTTTTAGAGGAGGGGGGACGCAAAAAAGCCGCTTAACAGGCCGTTGAAAAATGTAGCGAGCGACGGCTAGTGCGACGCCCGCTCCTGCGGGCTAGCTGCATTTCCCACATCCATGTGGGTCACAAGGCGCAACGCATTTCAACGCCGCATAGCGCGCGAAGCCCGCAGTAGTTTTTCAATGGCTTGTTAGGGCAGGGCGATCAACGAGGCAAAATTTAAACACTGAAACCACACCACCACCTGGCTGAAACCGGCCGCCAGCAGGCGTTCACGGTGTTCTTCGAGGCTGTCGGGGAGCATGACCTTTTCTAGCGCGCTGCGCTTCTGGGCGATTTCCAGCTCGCTGTAACCATTGGCGCGCTTAAAGGCGATGTGTAAATCGGTGAGCAGGGCGTGCTCGGCGTCGTCATTGAACCGCAGCTTTTCCGAGAGAATCAGCGCGCCGCCCGGCAGCAGCGTTTGCTGGATGCGTTGCAGCAAGCCGAGACGTTGTTCGGGCTGAATAAACTGCAAGGTGAAGTTCAGCGCCACCAGGGAAGCCGGCTCAAATTGCAGGCTAAGAATATCCGCTTCGCGCACCTCTACGGGCAGTAACTCTTGAAACATCGAGTCCTGGGCGTGCAGGTATTCGCGGCAGCGCTCGACCATCGCCGCCGAGTTGTCGACGGCGATCACTCGGCAGTCGGCAATTTGCACATGCCGGCGCAGCGCCTGAGTGACCGCGCCCAGCGAGCTGCCCAAGTCATAGAGCACGCTATGCGGCTGGGCGAACTGGGCGGCCAGCACCCCGAGGTTTTCGACGATGGTCGGATAACCCGGCACCGAGCGTTTGATCATGTCCGGAAACACCCGCACCACGTCTTCGTTGAAGGCGAAGTCAGCGACTTGCGCTTGCGGGCTGGCGAAGATGCGATCGGGCTTGTGGTTCACGGGACAGTTCCGGATGAGCTAAAGGCCGGCATTTTAGCCAAGTAACGGGCTTAGCCCAACCGCGATTATTTCACGCCTGTGAAAACAGCCCATTGGTGCTTTGCCACAGCCCTGGTGGATCACCTCGACTGCGTGGCTCACAACGATTGCTCGGCCTGGCGCATGGCCTCGTAAGCCGGCGTGGCGGGAATGCCAATGGCCACGCACAGCTCCATCACCCGCGGCAGGTCGCAGGTGTAGATCAGCACAGCCTGCAATTCGTCGTCCATTGGCTCGCTGAAATTGAGCAACACATAGCCGCCCATTTCTTTGTTCATGCTGCTGAGCTGCACCTGAATGCTATTGAGGGCCGACAGCGGCTTGGCTTTGGCCAGTTGCTTGGGTTTGATGTTGAACGTTACGTCGCTGCTGAACGAGGCGATGATTTGCGCCAGCAAGTCGGCATAACTGTCGGCCTGAAACAGCACGTTGTCGGGCAGGTTGCCAACAACCATCCATTCGCCCAGCGGGATCGGATAACTGTCGTCGTAATTAACGTCCGGGTTGGCGGCCAGAAAGGCCTCTGGGTCTGCGTAGGCGGCATTGGCCTCGTTGGCAATGCGCAAAATCTCGTCTTCGGGCAAGCCGCCGGAACTAATTTTGCCGATCAATTCAACCAGTTGTTGGTGCATGGCGATATCCACAGGAGAGGATCCAAAATGCAAGGATATCGCGAAATGCCCTGTTGCTGGTCAGCCCTGACCTCGCAGCGCCGAGGTGGCTTTGCACAAATGATCGAGCAGGCCGTTGCTGGTTATTGCACGTTAATGGCGCAGTCGAAGGTTTTAGCCGGTGCTACGTCGGCTTCCCATGGTCGTCGATAAACCATTAGCAGGCGCCCGTTGCCGGGATATTGCGCCTTGTACTGCCAGGTTGACAGGCCGGCGCTACCCACTAAGCCGGCGTCTTCGGGGTTGCTGTACACCCCAGGGCCGAGGCTGCGCAGCACGCCGGGCGCAGCATCCTGTATTTCCCAGCGAAACCCGGTGCTGGGGTTGCTGCTTAGGGTGATCAGTACGTCTTGTCCGCTGTGCAGCGATAGCGGGCAACTGCTCATGTCTTCCTCGTCGAGGCTAACAGTGCTGGGCGTTTGTGCGCAGGCAGCGAGCAGGCTGAGGCTGGCCGGCAATAGCCAGCGCGGCAGATAAGAGGTACGCATGATGGGCATCCTTGGCAGGTTCAGGCGCTAGCATAGCCGCAAGCTAGAAACCCGCCTAGCCGAAGAGGCGCTTGTCGAGCGCATGGAGATGACGGGCAAACTGGCTTAATCCTGATGCTCGTGAGCGCACTGCGTGCATGCTGAACTTGCATAGGCAATAAAAGCTCGCTGCTTAGGGCAGTCTGGTATTTCGCTCAAGGCATTACCTTGAGCTTGCTTGGCATTGTTGAATGGTCTGAATGAAGCGCTTTAATCAGCTATTGATAGTTTGTAACCGCCGATATTTTGCCGTTACCAGTTACTGCTGCGCTGGTGAATAAGTGCCTTTTATTAGGCTATGTCCCAGTTATGTGTTGCAGGCCCTATTTTGTAGGGTGGGCTTTAGCCCACCAGCGCTGGATAAGGGCCTTGGTGAGCTAAAGCCCACCCTACGTTTTGCGCTCAACACGTAACTGGTACAGAACCTTTTATTACTGGGTAAGGCCTGAGCTCGGCAGAGCAACATTCTCGGCGGACAACGTTCGGCGTGGCTTGCTGCGTAGTTGCCCTGCTTGTTTGCGAGTGCGCTACATGGCCTGCGCCAAGGTTGCTCTGGCGTAAGGCTTGGTACTTTTCTGTAAGAATTGTAGGATTCGATAAAAATACAACAGCCGAATAAAGTAACGGCAAACGGCAGTTTTATTTTCGTGTAATAAACTGTGGTTAATCTTAAAAAACAAGGAGTGTCCATGTTATTAAAATCAAGCTTCTCGCTACCGACTTTGTCATTGCTGGCGCTGTGTTGCAGCCCTCTGGCGCAGGCTGGTGGCATCATGTTGTACGAGATCGGCAGCGATAACACCGGGCTGGTGAATGCCGGCGCTGCGGCCCGCGCCCAAGGGCCTTCAACCATTGCCAGTAACCCGGCGGGTTTGAGTTATCTAGAAGGCACTCAAGTCAGTGGCGGTGCGCAGGCGCTGTACGGCGACGTTAGCTTTGCTACGGATTCAAGCACCAGCACCCGTGGTGGTAACGGGGGTAACGCCTTACCGCTAATGCCGGGCGGTAGTTTCTTTATTAGCCATCAGTTGGACCAGCAATGGAGCCTGGGCTTTGGCTCTTATGGCGACTTTGGTCTTTCGCAAAACTACGACAACGATTGGGCTGGGCGTTATTTTGTGCAAAACGCCACCATCGCCGGCTTGTCGCTGGTGCCGAGCGCGGCCTACAAATTCAATGATCAATGGTCGCTGGGCGTTGGCCTGAAAGCCATGTATGGCGTGCTGAAAACCGAAGCAGCGATCGATCGCTCGCCGTTGAATAAGCTGGATCGCGATGATGGTCAGTACAAATACTCTGACAGCACGTGGGGCTATGGCGCCAACTTAGGGGTGATCTACTCCCCGCAAGCGGGTACCCGGATTGGTTTGGCCTACACCAGCAAGGTTGACTTGGATTTCGAAGACCGCCTCGATGTAAAAGGCTCCGGGCCGTTACTGGATCGCGTCAATGGTCTGAACACTAAAATTGATATGAGCGTGCCACAAACGGCCACCCTCAGCCTGTATCAACAGCTCGACTCACAATGGGCCTTATTGGCCAGCGCCAACTGGCAGGACTGGTCGAACTTCGGCGAGATCGCTGTCGAGGTAGACACCAACTTGGCCGGCGCGCAATCGACCACTGTTGATGCCAAATATAAAGACACCTATCAGCTGGCCCTCGGTACCCAATACCAGGCCACGCCTAAACTGCGCTGGGACGCTGGTATTGCCTATGACACCAGCGCCGTCTCTGACAGTAACCGCACCGTCACCGTGCCTATGGGCGCAACGTGGCGCTTAGGTACAGGTGCTACCTACGCCTTGGATAAAAACACTGACTTGAATCTAAGCTGGGATTTGGTCTGGATGGGCGATATGCCGGTCGATCAAAGCAAAACCTTGTCCGGTGAGCGGCTCTCCGGTCAGTACCAAGCAGCCTGGATTCAAACCGTTACCGGTAACGCCACGTGGCGCTTCTAACTACAAAAATATCCCGTTGCACCTTTAACCTTGGAGAAACACGCATATGAACATGACTCGTAAAGTGTTGGCCGGTATGGCTCTTAGTAGCCTGTTGTTGACTGGTTGTGTGTCGAAGATCACTGAGCAAGACCAGTACTCGGGCTTCTTGCCTAGCTACGAAGGTTTGCAAGAAGTGACTACGCCGAGCGGCGCCAAGGTCATGCGTTGGATGGCGCCGGGCTTTACTCCAAGCGCTTACAACACAGTGGTGTTTAAACAACTTGAATTGTTTCCGGCGCCAAAGCCAACCGATAGGGTCAACCTGCAAACCCTGCAGGAACTGCAGAACTACACCAGCTTGAGCGCCAAGAATGTGTTGTCGCAAAAGTACTTGGTGGTGCCGGATGTTCAGGCTGCCCCGGCCGGCTCGCGCACCTTGATCATGAACGTAGCTATTACTGGCGTCAGCGCCTCCAATGAGGGCATGAAATGGTATGAAGTCGTGCCAGTGGCCGCTGTGATCGGTGGCGTTTCCGCCGCCACAGGCCATCGCGATCAAAATACCGAACTGTACTTGGAAGCTGACCTGATTGACGCCAAGTCCGGCTTGCCAGTGGTTAAAGTGGTGCGCAAAGTGTTTGGTGAAGTGCTGAAAAATGCGAGTCA
>JBBKVZ010000310.1:0-4913 GCA_037968715.1 Pseudomonas sp. | reverse complement strand
ACTTCGCCGGCGGGTAAATCAGCAACTTCACGAGTCGAAATCTGCGAGGTAAAACTACCGTCGGCTTGCTCGTTAATCACCAGCGCCTGAAACTGAGTCATGCTGTTCTCCTTATTTATCGAGTCATTGCACTGTACAGCAGTGGGTCATTGCCAAAAGCGTTGCTGGCTTAATCGCCCCCACCAATTGAGTAATACGCGGTCAATGGCCACGCTAGCAGCTAGACCGAAACGCTCCTGCAACGATTTTTTCTGCACGTAGTGCAAATGGAACAACTGCGCTGTTTTTGCCAGTTCAGCCAAATACTCATCGCTGGTTTTCAGTTCATCGACCAACTGTTTTTCCAGTGCCGCCAGCCCCAGCCAAACCTCACCGGTAGCGATTTCGTCGATGTTGAGCCGTGGCCGATAACGCGAGACAAAGCCTTTAAATAGCGTATGGGTAGTTTCCAAGTCTTCTTGGAACTTCTCGCGGCCTTGCTCGGTGTTTTCACCGAATACCGTCAAGGTGCGCTTATAGGTGCCAGCTGTCAGCACCTCAAAATCGATCTCATGTTTTTTCAGCAAACGATGCACATTCGGTAACTGCGCCACCACACCAATGGAACCAAGGATGGCAAACGGCGCACAGATAATTTTCTCGCCGATGCAAGCCATCATGTAGCCGCCGCTGGCCGCGACCTTGTCAACGCACACAGTGAGCGGCACCCCAGCTTGACGGATACGCGCCAGCTGCGAAGAGGCCAAGCCATAACTGTGGACCATTCCGCCGCCACTCTCCAAGCGCAGCACAACCTCATCGGCAGGCGTGGCAATTGCTAGCAACGCGGTAATTTCATGACGTAAATGTTCGGTGGCCGAGGCTTTAATATCGCCATCAAAATCCAACACAAACACCCTAGGGCTTTTATCCCCAGCGCGCTTTTTCAACTTGGCTTGTTTAGCCTCAACCTTGCGCAAATCTTTCAGCTCTTGCTTGTCGAGCACCGCATGCTCAAGCCGCTGGCGCAGCACCTTATAAAAGTCGTTGAGCTTGTGTACCTGTAAATGACCACCCGCCTTCTGCCGGTCTTTACCGCGCAGCGCAGCTGTCACCACCAACACCATCACCACGGCAACCACCACGGTTAAGGTCTTGGCCAAAAAACCTGCATATTCAACAAAAAACTCCACGCACATCCCCTTTAGTTTTAACAATGCCCGCACGATCTTGCGTAACAGGCCTGTGTTCAGCATACCGGCGCGACCGACAACCGACCAGCCGCAAACCGATCAACTCATATGCGCTCGAGCAATTCAAACAAGCGTATGTTTTACGTTGACAGGCTGTTTCTATCCCCATAACCTCGACTGACTATACCCCCAGCAAATGGCGAAAACGTGGGCAGCATTTATTTGATTCGACATGGCCAGGCTTCATTCGGCGCCGACGATTATGATGTGCTATCCCCCACCGGAATTCGCCAAGCCGAAGTACTGGGCAAACATTTATGCGCGTTAGATATACGCTTTGATCGTTGCCTAAGTGGCGATTTACGCCGCCAGCAAGACACCGCCAAACTAACCCTAAAGCAACAAGTTGATGCCGGTTTTAGCATCCCGGAAATTGAAATCGATAGCGCATTCAATGAGTTTGATGCCGACGCAGTGATTCGCAGTTTGCTGCCCGGACTGCTAACCGAGGAGCCACACGCGCTAACAATTCTTCGCAATGGCGCGCAAAACCGCCGCGAGTTTCAACGGCTGTTTGCAAAAATTATTCAGCGCTGGGTAAGTGGCGACTATCCGGTAGCCGGTTTAGTAAGCTGGGCTAGCTTTGTCGAGCGCGTTGGCGCAGGGCTGCAACGTTTACTAACACAAGCCCAGAGCAAAGAGCACATCGCCGTGTTTACTTCCGGTGGCACAATTACCGCACTGCTGCGCCTGATAACCGCAGTGCCGGCCGATAAGGCCTTTGAGCTAAACTGGCAAATTGTTAATACCTCGTTGAGTTGCTTGAAGTTTCGCGGCAACGAGGTATCCCTAGCTTCCTTCAATAGCCAGTTACACTTACAGCTATCGAAGGCGCCGGAACTCATCACTTTTCGATGAACTCCAGCCTAACTGCGACCCGCAAGGTCGCTAACAAACCTGAAACCAAAGGATAGATCCATGACCTCAGTTGCTGATATCGCACAAACCATGCAATCCAAGTTCAACGCTGCTGCCGCTGCTGGCCTGGACCTGGTTTTCGGCTTCAACATTGAAGACGGTGAAAACTTCTTCCTGACTGTTAAAGACAGCACTTGCGAAATGAGCCAAGGCGAATCGCCTGCTGCTAACGTTACCTTGATCATGAGCACCGAAACTCTGGCGGGCATCAGCTCCGGCGAAACCGACGGCATGCAAGCATTCATGGGCGGCAAGTTGCGCGCTGAAGGCGACATGATGTTGGCTATGAAACTGGGCGAACTGTTCCCAGTTTAAGTCGCTAGCCGTTACTGGCTACGCATAAAACCGGCACCCTTGGGTGCCGGTTTTTTTTCGCCCCAAAAAGCTTAATCGATCAATCAAGCCAACTAATTACACAGCAACACGCTCACCTATAAGGCCAAGCGTTGCTTGTGGCTTATGCTGAGCAGTATTAGATTAAACAATAATCTAACCCACCCATCATAAGCAGAAGGGATAGGCATGGCGCTTACAGATCAATCCACCCGCATTCGTGCAGGCGAAGAACTTGACGCAGATATTATCGACTCGTATCTCAAAGCGCATATTCCAGGCCTCAGTGGCGCGCCGCAGATCAGCCAGTTTCCAGGCGGCGCATCCAACCTTACTTACCTGCTGCAATACCCAGAACAAGAATTGGTTCTGCGCCGCCCACCGTTTGGCCACAAGGCCAAGTCCGCGCACGATATGGGCCGCGAATACCGCATTTTAAATCAGCTAAATGCAGGCTTTCCATACTGCCCAAAGGCCTATGTGCACTGCACAGATGAGTCGGTGATCGGCTCTGAGTTTTATGTCATGCAGCGGGTTAACGGCATCATCTTGCGCGCCGACCTGCCCAGCGAATTGAATTTCGACGCCAAACAAACCCGCCAGCTGTGCGAGAGCTTTATCGACAAGCTGGTTGAACTGCACCAGGTTGACTACAACGCCTGCGGCCTTGGTGATTTGGGCAAACCAGAAGGTTATGTACAGCGTCAAATCAGTGGCTGGAGTGACCGCTACGAAAAAGCCCTGACCCCAGACGCGCCACTGTGGACCGAAGTAAAAGCATGGCTAAATGCCAAAATGCCTGCCGATCATCCACGCTCAAGCATCGTGCATAACGACTACCGCTTCGACAACGTGATCCTCGACCCGAACAATCCGCAGGAAATTATCGGCGTTTTGGACTGGGAGCTCACGACTCTAGGCGACCCGCTGATGGACCTTGGCAACAGCCTCGCCTACTGGATCGAAGCAAGCGATCCGGCACCCGTGCAACTGATGCGCCGCCAACCGAGCAATGCGCCTGGCATGCTCACCCGCCAAGAGTTTGCCGATTACTACGCGCAACGGGCCGGGATCGAAATCGACTGCATCGATTTTTACTACACCTACGGTCTGTTTCGCCTGGCCGGTATTGTTCAGCAAATTTACTACCGTTTTTTCCATGGCCAAACGCAGGACAAACGCTTCGCGCAGTTTGTGCAGATGAACAAACTTCTTGAGCAAATGAGCCTGCAAGTCATCAAGCAGTCACGCCTCTAAGACGCCCCAACTTAGCCCAATTATTCAGGAGCAGCGCATGTCCAAAACCAACTTGTTCGACCTCGATGGCAAGATTGCTTTCGTTTCCGGTGCCAGCCGTGGGATTGGCGAGGCCATTGCCAAACTACTGGCTCAGCAAGGCGCCCACGTGATCGTCTCAAGCCGCAAGATCGACGGCTGCCAAGGTGTGGCTGATGCCATCATCGCCGAGGGCGGTCAAGCCACTGCCATCGCCTGCCACATCGGCGAAATGGAGCAGATCCAGAGCGTATTCGCGCAAATTCGTGAAAAATTTGGACGCTTGGATATTCTGGTTAATAACGCGGCCACCAATCCGCAGTTTTGCAACGTGCTGGACACTGATCTTTCAGCCTTCCAGAAGACGGTTGACGTTAATATCCGCGGCTACTATTTCATGTCGATTGAAGGCGGCAAGCTGATGCGTGAAAGCGGTGGCGGCAGCATCATCAACGTGGCCTCAATTAATGGCGTAACACCGGGTGAGTTCCAAGGCATCTACTCGGTGAGCAAAGCGGCAGTCATCAGCATGACCAAGGTTTTTGCCAAAGAGTGTGCGCAGTTTAATATTCGCTGCAACGCCCTGCTGCCCGGCCTAACCGATACCAAGTTTGCCTCGGCTCTGACCAAGAACGACAGCATCTTAAAAATTGCCCTGCAGCGCATTCCACTCAAGCGCGTGGCAGATCCAAGTGAAATGGCTGGCGCTGTTCTGTACCTAGCCAGTTCTGCCTCCAGCTACACCACTGGCGTATCGCTGAACGTCGACGGTGGCTTTCTCTCGTAAGCATATGCCCACAAAAAAGGGAGCCATGCGGCTCCCTTTTTTGTGGGCGAAATTATTATTGCCAATCTTTAAGCGCTTGGCTCGCCACCTGATTGAGTGGTTGTGCGAGCAGGCCCGCAGGCGTCATGCTAACGGAATATACCGCTTGATCAGCCATGGGCAGATAAGCCACTCGCCGCGCTTGGGCATCGAGTAAAAACAGGTCATGCCGACCGAGCAGCAACCAGCGCCACAGGTCAATCCCATAGGCACTTTGCGCCAAGCTAACATCCGTGTACTGGGCCATGTTTTGCTGCTCAATGGCTAAAAAACGCCCAGACAACCGCTCCAGCCGATAACCGGACTGCAGACCAATCAAACCGGCCAAA
>JBBKVZ010000309.1:0-6566 GCA_037968715.1 Pseudomonas sp. | reverse complement strand
GCCTCCCACATCGCCACGTCATGCTCACGGGCGTAGGCGCGGATCGCTTCGACGCTCTTCTCGCCGATACCGCGCGCCGGTACGTTGATCACCCGCTCCAGCGCCGCGTCGTTGCCGCGACCGTCGAGCAGGCGTAGATAGGCCATGGCGTTCTTGATTTCGGCGCGCTCGAAGAAGCGCTGGCCGCCATAGATGCGGTAGGGGATTTTCTCGCGCAGCAGCGCCTCTTCGAGCACCCGCGACTGGGCGTTGGAGCGGTAGAGAATGGCGATTTCGCTGCGTTTGAGGCCGTCCTTGCGCAGGGCGTCCTCGATCGTCTCGACCACGTAGCGCGCTTCGTCGTGTTCATTGAAGGCGGCGTACAGGCTGATCGGCTCGCCGTCGCCGTCTTCGGTCCACAATTCCTTGCCCAGGCGCCCCTGGTTGTTGGCGATCAGCGCGTTGGCGGCCTTGAGGATGCCGCCGGTGGAGCGATAGTTTTGCTCCAGGCGAATGGTCACCGCATCGGCAAAGTCGCGGCTGTATTGGTGCATGTTCTCGATTTTGGCGCCGCGCCAGCCGTAGATCGACTGGTCGTCATCGCCAACCACCATCAAACTCTCGCCGCCTTGGGCGAGCAGCCGCAGCCAGGCGTATTGCACGGCGTTGGTGTCTTGGAACTCGTCGACCAGCACATGCCGGAAGCGCTTCTGGTAATGGGCCAGCAAGCCGGGATTGTCGCGCCACAGGTCCAATGCGCGCAGCAGCAACTCGGCAAAGTCGATTAACCCGGCGCGTGCGCAGGCGGCTTCGTAGCCCTGATAGATGCTCAGCTGGGTGGCCAAGAATAGGTCGCCAGCCGGCTGAATATGCTTGGGCCGTAGGCCTTCGTCTTTCTGCCCGTTAATAAACCACTGCGACTGCTTGGCCGGCCACTGGTTGTCGTCCAGGCCCAGCTCGCGGATTACCCGTTTCACCAGCCGTAGTTGGTCGTCGCCATCGAGAATCTGAAAGTTCTCGGCCAGCCCGGCCTCTTGCCAGTGGGCGCGCAGCAAGCGGTGCGCCAGACCGTGGAAGGTGCCCACCCACATGCCGTGCGGGCTAACGTGCATCAGCTGCTCAATGCGCTGGCGCATTTCGGCGGCGGCCTTGTTGGTGAACGTCACCGACAGCACCGAGTGCAAGGAGGCGTGTTCCACCGCCACCAACCAGGCAATGCGGTGCACCAACACGCGGGTTTTACCGGAGCCGGCGCCGGCGAGAACCAACTGACGGCCAAGCGGGGCTGCGACAGCCTGGCGTTGCGCGTCGTTGAGTGAATTTAACAGGGGGGAGAGGTCATCATGCATGGCGAGCATTCTAAGGAGTGCGGCGGGTTGCGGCAAACCAAGCTGACGGTGAGCCGGCCCGGTTGCTTACCGGCTAGGGCCAGAAAAACCTTTAGCACAAGCTCTAGCTCGGGATATGCTCAGGCAATAGCAGGCTACTGATAATTGGAATCACCAATGATCACCTCCCAACCGCAGCCCCCCGTGAACAGCCTGAACGGTGCTGAGCCCGCAGCGTGCCTGTCGGCGGCGGCCGAGATAGCGGTCGAGCGTACCCGTTTGCTTTATCAGGGCTCGCAAGTCCCCACCTTGTTTATGTTGCTGAGTGGTTTGGTCTGCGCATATTTGCTGTGGAGCCCGGAAAACCGCCAGCGCTTGACGGGTTGGCTGGTGTGGCTGGTGCTGTTGGCGGTGCTGCGCCTGATTCAGGTGAGAGCCTTTAATCGCGCGCCGCCGTCCCAACAGGCGCATCCGCATTGGCGGCGGATGTTCTTGCTGGGTGCCGGCCTATCCGGCCTGACCCTCGCGTTCATTGAGATTGCCTTGGTAGTGCCGGCAAGTTTGTTGCATCAAGCGTTGCTGTACGGACTGATTTGCTCAGCCATATTGTCGGCGGGGGTCGCCTATGCGGCCAGTTGGTCGGCGTTTTTAACCTTCGCCGTGCCTAGCGTGTTGCCATTTTTGACCGTGATGCTGCTCAGTAACGAGCCGAACAAGATAAGCGCGGGAGTTCTCGCTCTAATTCTCTCGGTCAGCTTGTTAGTGGTAACTGGCCAGGTTAATCGGTTAATTCGCCGCAGCCAGCGTCAGCGCGTCAACAATCACACGCTTATCAGCAACCTTGAGCACGCCAAAGAACAGGCCGACGGCCTCAATCTGCAGTTAGCCCGTGAAGTGGAGCAGCGCCGGCGTGCCGAGCGCGACCTGCGCGGCGTGCATGACGAGCTAGAAATGCGCGTGATCCAGCGCAACGTCGAGTTGGACGAGACCACCCATGCCCTGAGCAAGAGCGAGGCGCGCTTGGCATTGGCGCTGGAGGCCAGTGAGCTGGGGCTGTGGGACTGGAATTTAACCAGTGATGAGCTGCACCACTCGCAATTATTCGAATTGTTTGGACTGCAACCCGAGGCCGTCACCGCCATGCTCATGCATCTGACGCCACGGGTGCATATTGATGATTTACCGCTGTTGCGTGGGGTATTAATCGAACACTTGAAGGGCCACACCGACGGTTATGCGGTGGAGTACCGGGTGCAGCATGTGGACGGTCGCTGGGTGTGGGTTGAAGACCGTGGCCGCGCCGTGGCCCGTGACGCCAACGGGCGAGTACTGCGCATGCTGGGCACCCGTCGCGACATAACCTTGCGCAAAAGTCACGATGAAGAACAGCGCTTAGCTGCGATGGTGTTTGAGGCCGCCAGTCAGGGCATCGTCATTCTCGACCCCGCCAATCAGGTGATTGCGGTCAATCAGGCATTCACTTCAGTCACCGGCTATGGCCGCGACGAGTTGCTTGGGCAGAACGTCGCCCGGCTGATTCGCGGCAGCGATGCGCGCCGTCAGTACAGCTTGATCAGCCAAGAGCTGGAGCGCGACGGGCACTGGCAAGGCGAGCTGCTAGAAACCCGCAAAAATGGCGAGTTGTACCCGCAATGGCTGCAGTTGAGCGTGGTGCGCGATGCTCACGGGCGGATCAGCCACACGGTGGCTTTCTTTGTTGATTTAACTGCGCGGCGCGACGCCGAAGAACGTCTGCGCTACCTGTCCAATTATGACGAGCTGACCGGCTTAGCTAACCGCACGCTGTTCAAAGAACGCCTGCATGAAGCTGGCCAGCGCTCGCGGCAGTCCGGGCAAAGCTTGGCCTTGCTGCACATTGATCTAGACCGTTTCAAACTGCTCAATGACAGCCTCGGCCATGAACTGGCCGACCAGTTATTGCGGCAAATGAGCAAACGCATTAGCCAGTGTGTACCCGAGGCGCATACTCTGGCGCGCTTGTCTGGCGATGAATTTGCCGTGCTGCTCGACAGCGTTGGTAGCTTGTCCAGTCTGGCGCGCATGGCCAGTCGTTTGCTGGCTAAATTACGTCAGCCGATTACCATCGGCGGCCAAGAGTTGGTGGTCAGCGCCTCCATTGGCATGAGCTTGTTGCCCGACAACGCGCGGGAAATATCCACCCTGCTCAGTCAGGCCAACATGGCCATGCAGCACGCCAAACATCTGGGCGGGAATACCTTCCAGTTTTTCACCGACAACCTGCAAGCGTGCACCCTCGAGCGTTTGCAGTTGGAGACCCAGCTGCGTAAAGCCATCGCCGATGCTCAGCTTGAGGTGCATTACCAGCCTAAGTTGAGCCTGGCCAATGACTGTTTGAGCTCCGCTGAGGCGCTGGTGCGCTGGCGGCACCCGACGCTCGGTTTGGTGCCGCCCGGCGACTTTATCGGTTTGGCCGAAGAAAGCGGCCTAATCGGTGCCATTGGTGAGTTTGTGTTGCGCGAGTCCTGTCGACAGGCCCGTGCTTGGCAACTGGCCGGGTTGGCCGAAATTCGTGTTGCGGTGAATATTTCGGCGCAGCAATTGCGCCAGGGCAACCTCACCAGCTTGGTACGCCAAATACTCGAACAAACTGCGCTGCCGCCGCATCTGTTAGAGCTGGAGCTGACCGAAAGCCTGCTGCTGGATAACGTTGAGAGCGTGATCGCCACCTGCCAACAACTGCGCAGCTTGGGCATCAAACTGTCGATAGATGATTTTGGCACCGGCTACTCCTCTCTCAGTTACCTAAAGCGTTTCCCAGTGCATTACGTGAAGGTCGACCAAAGCTTTATTCGCGATCTGGGCCGCAACCCCGAAGATGCCGCCATCACCCGCGCCATCATTGCCATGGCGCACGGACTGGGACTTAAAGTGGTGGCCGAGGGCGTTGAGACGCAGGTTCAACTGGACTTTCTCAAAGAGCATCACTGCGACGAGATCCAGGGTTATCTGGTCAGCCCAGCGCTGCCGGCAAGTGCCTTCGCACAGCTACTACACGAGCAATTGAGCAGCGACTAACGTCCACCAATTTTCAGGCCTTGCGCCTGTATTAGGCTATGGATGGGTGCGTGGTTGTGGAGGCGCTGTCTTGTACGAAAACAATGCCCCTCTACTCAAGAGAAAACGCACTATTTGAGCCATCTGTTAGTCGAGTTTTGGTAACTCTGCATACAGTCGCTCAATCGTCTCTTTGCCATATTTTTTTTCCAGCTTACGCACTATGAAGTGCCCTCTGGCCATGTCTTGAAAGTGGTCCATAAAAATCGTGTTAACGATTGCTCCACCGGCTGCGCCGAGGGCGGGTATGGCTTGAGCGGCTGCCTTCTCCGTGACCTGCACACCAAAGCGCTCAGCAATTTTCGCGATGAACTTAACCAGTAACGGCGCCCCTTCATCGGTTAAGGTTTTGCCGACAATAAATTCAGAGGCATCGGCTACCGATTTAGCCAGCACCGCGCGTACTGCGTAGTAACCACTCTCAGTATCGTCATCAGATTTGCTGCTGCCACCCAAAGCGAATACCTCCAAGCAGGCCAGCTTTGTTTCTATTGCGCTGATGGACTCGCCTTCACTTCGTGCAATGTCGGCGATTGAGCGCAGCATGATTGAGGTAGAAATCGGCAATTCAATGGCGAGTGCGCTAATACCGAAAAAACCGCCAACCCCGCCACTAACAGCCACGCCGAGCTTGTGCCAAATATTCGAGGAAGCCTCGCCAGGAATGTCCTTCATGGTAAAGGCTGCCGCATCCGAGGCTTTGAGTAGCGCCGTTTGGGTAACTTCGCCGATGGTTTTATTCCAATTGTCAGGTAATAAAGCCAAGCCTTTCTCTATTGGCACGCCGATAAAATTGGTGATCCTGGCTGCAATTCCTGGGTTCTCCAGCAAGGTTTTTGCAGTTTGGAGTTCTTTTCTTTCGAGTTCGGAAAATATCTCCATCATATAAAAATCTCTGATTGGGTGTGTCTGGGTAAGGCTGACGCTGACATATAACCTTATACACCGACGTGAAATTTCTACGTGTGTGTACGGCGCAGCAGTCGTAATAGTCCCTAAGTGTGCTGGCGAACTGACGTGCACGGCCAGATTAGCGATGGTGGGCCAGTCGACTATCTTGCGGCATAACAAGATGGAAATACTCACTCAAGGTACAACCTACCCGAGAGGAAATATGACCTATCAAAGCACCAACCCCTTCAATGGGGAAACCCTGCAAACCTTTCAAGAATGCCCGCCGGCGCAACTGGAAGAAAAGTTGGCGCGCGCAGCCGAGTGCTTTAAAAGTGCCTGGAGGAATAAAACTTATTCCGAGCGTGCCGCAGTGTTGGCGCGCGCAGCGGCCATCATGCGCGAACGTAGCGATGAATTTGCGAAACTAATCAGCCTGGAAATGGGCAAGTTGATCGAGCAAAGTCGCGGCGAAGTCGCGCTCAGCGCGGCGATACTCGATTATTACGCGCAAAATGCGCAGCGCTTCCTCGCGCCGGAAAAACTACCGAGCCAGTCCGGTGAAGCACTGGTTGAGAGCTGCCCGATCGGCGTGCTGTTCGGTGTTGAACCGTGGAATTATCCTTACTACCAAATCGTCCGGTTTGCCGCACCAAATCTGATGGCAGGTAATGTGGTGATGGTGAAGCATGCGTCGAATGTGCCGCAATGCGCGCAGGCTTTTGAGCAACTGATGGAAGAGGCGGGCGCGCCGCCCGGTGCCTACAGCAATCTTTTCATTTCGAAGGAGCAAGTTGCGCAGGTAATCGACGATCCGCGTATCCGCGGTGTGGCATTGACCGGCAGCGAAGCAGCCGGCGCCATCGTCGCGGCGCGAGCAGGACAGAACCTGAAGAAAACCACGATGGAGCTCGGCGGCAGTGATGCCTTTATCGTATTGGAGGATGCCGATCTCGCGCACGCGGTGAAATGTGCCGTGGCAGGGCGCATGGGCAATTCGGGGCAGGCTTGTACCTCCTCGAAACGCTTCATTGTGGTCGAGGCATTGGCCGACAGTTTTCTCGAGCAATTTCAGGCGCAGCTCGCCAACTTCAAGGCGGGCGATCCGCTGGAACCGCAAACTACTTTGGCGCCACTCTCATCGCTGGCCGCGCTGACAAAATTGCTCGATCAAGTAACACGCGCGGTGGCCGGTGGCGCGCGGGTGTTGATCGGTGGTTCGCGCCTTGATCATCCCGGCGCGTTTATGCAACCGACTATTCTCACTGACAT
>JBBKVZ010000308.1:0-5618 GCA_037968715.1 Pseudomonas sp. | reverse complement strand
GGCCGGGCCGCGAGTTTTTGCTTAATCAAGTGCGCCAAGGCTACCGGGTGATTAACCACCCGCCGCTGTACGGCAATCGCATCCATGCCGATGACGCAGCCGGGCTGCTGGCTTTTCTACTGCAAGCCGATACTCGCGCAGTGGCACTGGACGACTGCTATATCGGTGTCGATGACGCCCCGGCGTCGTTGCACGAAGTGGTGGCTTGGTTACGCGATCAACTGGCGGTTAGCATCTGGGCTGAGGAGGCTACGGTGCGCCGCTCCGGCAGCAAGCGCTGCAGCAATGCTCGCGCCCGCGCTCTAGGCTGGACGCCGCAGTACCCGAGTTTTCGTGAGGGGTATGCAGCACTGTTGGCGGCAACGTCCACTGACTAAGTGTGGCTGGCGCTGCAAGGACGTTTCGCCGCCGGGCCCTTGCGGTCATACTGTCGCTTTGATTTAGCTGAACAAGCGGCGTGGAGCAGGGCATGAAATACATACACCAACGCGAACACCTGAATGAAGACGATGTGGTCATCATCGAGTCCTCGCAAACCTGCAACATCCGCATGATGAGCGATGCGAATTTTCGCAGCTTCAAAAATGGCGGCCGGCACACCTATCACGGCGGCGCGTTCGACACCTTTCCGGCCAAACTGACTGTGCCGAGCACGGGTTTTTGGAACATTACCCTCGACACCGTGACTCGCAAAGCGGTGAGCGTGACGCGCAAACCGTCGTTGAAGTACTCGATCAAGATATTGCGTCGTTCCTCGACCAAGCTGAGCTAAGTCTCGCTGCCCGGCGGCTTAGCCGGGTAGATGCATCTGTATCTGCTGCAGCATGAACTTGGCGGCTATCAGGCTGGTCAGCACCTGTAGCAACCACAAGCCGCTGCCGCCGAGGATGATCCCCAACGCAATCTCGTAGGCCAGGCGGCGTTGTGGTTTGGCGCGTGGCGCGCGGATATCGTCTTCGTCGCGTTCTGCGCGCATGCTGATTTCTCGTTGGTTGGGCATAAAGTCTGGATCGATGCGGGTATTAGTGACGTTTCAGCAACCAGCGTAATTCGCCGGGATGCAGGTCGGGCATTTCATCCGGCTGGGCGCGGTTAAGGGCTTCGAAGATTTGCAACTCGTCGTCGTTGCGGACAAAAATCCACTCATTGCCTTCTTGGCCAAACTGCAGCCAGAGGCTGTCGTAATCGCCGCTCATGGCCGCGCAGTCGCCTGCTAGACACAAGGCAAAGCGTTCGGCGCCCGGCAGGCCTTGCAGTTTGCCGTCGGCGTGGAAAATCACTAAGCCACCTTTGCCGGGGCCGCGGTGAATTTTCCACGTGCCGCTTAAGTAGGCTTCGTAGAGGCTGTACTCAAAACTGCTGCCGATCGGTGCGCCGTTGGCTGCCGCGACTGTGGGGCGCACAAAGCGTTGCTCCGGCCAAGTTGGGCTGGCCAGTTGCAGGAGTGCCTCGTCTTGTTGGTTGAGGGTTTCGTGGTTCTCGCCGTAAAAACTAACCTGCCACTGGCCTTCGGCCTGCTTGCTCAGAGTGCCATCGCCGAGTTCAAAGCCATTGCTGAAAACGGCTTGCTGGCGCGCAGTGTTAAGGCTCCACTCCAGATTGGGGCCGTAGGCCAGCAAGGCTTCGCGCAGATGGTCGCCTTTAACTGCGGCGTCGATGGCCGCTTGGTTGATCCAGATGCCGCTGGGGTCTTGGGGTTTGCTGGCGCAGCCGCTGAGCGCGACGGTGCAAACCAGCAGGCAAATGAGGTGGCGCATGTTCGGGATACCAAATCGGAGGAGAGACTATTGGCCTTGCTGCGCGCGTTAAGCTATTTAGGTTGTCGCTCGCGCAGGGCTGGCGCCGTTGAAAACAGCGCAGCAGGCCTTGGGCCGGTATTTATTCGATGACCAGAATGGCGTCCATCTCTACCGCTGCGCCACGGGGCAAAGCAGCAACACCAATGGCCGCGCGGGCAGGATACGGCTGCTCGAAATAACGGCCCATGACTTCGTTGACCATGGCGAAGTGGCTGAGGTCGGTGAGGAAGATATTCAGTTTAACGATGTCTTTGAACGTGCCACCGGCGGCCTCTGCCACGGCTTTGAGGTTCTCAAAGACCTGCACAGTTTGTGCTTCAAAACCTTCGACCAGCTCCATCGTGGCTGGGTCGAGTGGAATTTGCCCAGACATGTACACGGTGTTGCCGGCCTTGATGGCCTGCGAGTAAGTGCCGATGGCGGCAGGTGCTTTGTCGCTGTTGATAACAGTCTTGCTCATAGGAAACTCCAGAATAATGAGATTGTTGTGGCTGGGCGTAGGTTGGATGACACTTGGTTCATCCACCAGCGCTTGTCGATTAGCGGCTGGATGGCTGACGCGTAATGCGCCTTATCCGCGCATCCGGGTGATGCGGATAACGCCCTTGAGGGCACGCAGCTTTTTGATCACGCGAGACAGATGCACGCGGTCGTGGACGCTAACCACCACTTTTACCACGCTGATGCGACCGTCACGTTCATCCATGCTGATTTTCTCGATGTTGCCATCGGCAGCGTTAACACTGCTGGCGAGCAAGGCGATTAGGCCGCGCTGGTGCTCCAGTTCGACCCGTAGCTCGACGTTGAACTCGCCGCTAACGTCTTTGGCCCACGATAGTTGGATGCACTTTTCTGGATTATGCCGCACGTCGCTGATGTTTTTGCAGGTGTCCAGATGCACCACCATGCCTTTGCCCGCCGACAGGTAACCGACAATCGGGTCTCCAGGAATGGGCATGCAGCATTTGGCGTAATTGAGCACCAAACCTTCGGTGCCGCGAACCGCCAGCGGCCCTTCAAAGTTCGGCTCTTGCTCGCTGCTGTCGGCCAGTAGCCGGCGCGCGACGACAAAAGCCATGCGATTGCCCAGGCCGATATCTTCCAGCAGGTCTTCGACTTCCAGCAGTTGATACTCGTCTAGCGCGGCGCGCAGGCGCTCGGGGGCGAGTGTGTCGAGGTGGCTGCCAAAGCTGGACAGCACTTTGTTCAGCAGACGTTCGCCAAGGCTGACGGACTCCGAACGGCGCTGCAGTTTCAGCGCGTGGCGGATATGCGTGCGCGCCTTGCCGGTGACCACAAAATTCAACCACGCCGGATTGGGCCGCGCGCCAGGCGCTGAGACAATCTCCACGGTCGAGCCACTTTGCAGCGGCTCGGAGAGCGGCGCCAAGCGTCGGTTGATCCGGCAGGCGATGCAGCTGTTGCCGACGTCGGTATGCACCGCATAAGCGAAATCCACCGCGGTGGAGCCTTTCGGTAGCTCCATGATCCGCCCCTTGGGCGTGAACACGTAAACCTCGTCGGGGAACAGGTCGATCTTCACGCTCTCGATAAACTCCAGCGAGTTACCGGCGCGTTGCTGCATCTCCAGCACACCTTTGATCCACTGCCGAGCGCGGGCGTGGGTGCCTTTGCCCTTGCTTTGTTCCTCGTCACCGGCTTTGTACAGCCAGTGCGCGGCGATACCGTTGTTGGCCATTTCTTCCATCTCGCGGGTGCGAATTTGGATTTCGATGGGCACGCCGTGCATGCCAAACAAGGTGGTGTGCAGCGACTGATAGCCGTTGGCCTTGGGGATCGCGATGTAGTCGTTGAAGCGGCCCGGCAGCGGCTTGTACAGGTTATGCACGGCGCCAAGCACGCGGTAGCAGGTGTCGACTTTGTCGACCACGATGCGAAAGGCGTAAACATCCATGATCTCGTTGAAGGCCCGGCGTTTGCCGCGCATCTTCTGGTAGATGCTGTACAGGTGTTTTTCGCGGCCGTGTACTTCGCCCTGCATGTCCTCGCGGGCCAGGCAGTGGCTGAGCGACTCTTCGATTTTGTTGACGATTTCTTTGCGGTTGCCGCGCGCTTTGCGTACTGCGTTACGGATGCGCTCGGAACGCATCGGGTACATCGCGCGAAAGCCTAAGTCTTCAAATTCGATATGAATATTGTGCATGCCCAAGCGATTGGCGATGGGTGCATAAATTTCTAGGGTTTCTTTGGCAATGCGCCGACTTTTTTCATGCGGCATGCAGTCGAGGGTGCGCATGTTGTGCAGGCGGTCGGCCAACTTAACCAGAATCACGCGAATATCGCGGGCCATGGCCATGGCCATTTTCTGGAAGTTTTCAGCTTGTGCTTCGGCCTTGGTTTCGAAATTCATCTGGGTCAGCTTACTGACCCCGTCGACCAGTTCGGCGACGGTTTCACCAAATTGCGCGGTGAGCGCTTCTTTGGCGATGCCGGTGTCTTCGATGACGTCATGCAGCATCGCGGCCATCAGGCTGTGATGGTCCATGTGCATTTCGGCAAGAATACGGGCAACGGCGAGCGGATGGGTTACGTAGGCTTCGCCGCTGCGACGTAATTGACCGTCGTGGGCTTGTTCGGCATAGAAATACGCGCGGCGAACCAGATTGACCTGGTCAGCGCTGAGGTAGGTCGAAAGTCTTTCGGCAAGGTTGTCTATGCTCGACAAGGTGTTACCCCTAACAGAGCTGACGGAACCTGTGGCTTAGCAGGTCGTTGAAAAACGTAGCGAGCGAAGGCTAGGGCGACGCCCGCTCCTGCGGGCCAGCTGCATTTCCCACATCCATGTGGGTCACAAGGCGAAATTAGCCGCAACGTAGCGTAGCGAGTAACAGCCGTAGGCTGGCCCGCAGGGCGAGCGGAGCGAGTCAAAAGCGCAGTGTACGAGCTGTACATGAGCATTTTGAGGGTGATTTCAACGTCGCATAGCCGAGCGCAGTAGTTTTTCAGCGGCCTGTTAAGACTTCGACCCGACATAGACGTATTAGCCCTCGTTGGCCTCGTCTTCGAAGTTGGCGAACAAGGGTTCGTCTTCGATCAGATCGTCTTGGGCGATAACATCATAATCAACCAAGCCAGCAGCGATTTCGCGCAGGGCTACTACGGTTGGCTTGTCGTTTTCCCATGCAACCTTCGGCTCTTTGCCGCCGGTGGCCAATTGGCGGGAACGCTTGGTGGCGAGCATGACCAACTCAAAGCGGTTCTCGACGTTGTCTAGGCAGTCTTCAACGGTAACGCGGGCCATGGTCATCCTCGTAGCAATAGCAAAAAAAGCTGTGCCCGAATGGGCGAGCGGACTGGGTAGTCTAAAAAATCACCAGCCTTAAGGGAAGCGCTGATTTTCCTGACGTAGCAGTTATTGCGGCTTTATCCACCTAAAACGTGCGGATAAAGCCGTGTAGGCGTCTCGATTTAAGCCAGTAACTGGCAAAGTAAGTCGCTGAAACGTTGTTGTTGCGGGATTTGCAGCAGTTGGTTGGCGCGGAAAATGGCTTTTAAATCGTCGAGGGCGCGGGTGAAATCGTCGTTTATGACGATGTAGTCGTATTCGACGTAATGGCTCATTTCGCTGACGGCTTCACGCATGCGCACATCAATAATGTCATCGCTGTCTTGGCCTCGATTGGTCAAGCGTTGGCGTAGGGCTTCTGGCGTGGGCGGCAAAATGAAGATCGATTTGGCCTGCGGCATTAGCCGGCGCACCTGCTGTGCACCTTGCCAGTCGATTTCCAAAATCAGGTCTAGGCCCTCTCTGAGGGTTTGCTCCAGCCAGCGCTGGGACGTTCCGTAGAGGTTGCCGAA
>JBBKVZ010000307.1:0-3160 GCA_037968715.1 Pseudomonas sp. | reverse complement strand
GTGGTGGCCGGCGCACGCCAAGTTGAGTGCACCATTAACGGCTTGGGCGAACGCGCCGGTAACGCCGCGCTGGAAGAGATCGTCATGGCGATTAAAACCCGTGAAGACCTGCTGCGTGTTAATACCCGCATCGAGACTCAGCACATCCTCAGCACCTCGCGCTTAGTCTCGGGGATCACCGGTTTTCCGGTGCAGCCGAACAAGGCCATCGTTGGTGCCAATGCCTTTGCCCATGAGTCTGGCATCCACCAAGACGGCGTGCTTAAGCACCGCGAAACCTACGAGATTATGTCGGCCGAGTCGGTAGGCTGGAACGCCAATAAAATGGTCATGGGCAAGCACTCTGGGCGTGCCGCCTTCCGGGCCAAGCTGGATGAGCTGGGCATTGTTCTGGCTGGCGAAAGCGAGCTGAACGCAGCCTTCGCACGCTTTAAAGATCTGGCCGACAAGAAGCACGAAATCTTCGACGAAGACTTACAAGCGCTGGTCTCCGACGCTTTGGCTGAGGATGCACCCGAGCGTTTCAAGTTGGTCTGCTTGGAAGTCGTTTCGAAAACCGGTGAAGTGCCACAGGCCAGGCTGGTGCTGAATGTCGATGCCCGTGAGCAACACGCTGAAGGGCAAGGTTCCGGGCCGGTAGATGCCACCTTTAAGGCCATTGAGTCGATTGCTCAGTCGGGCGCGACCTTGCAGCTTTATTCGGTCAACGCCATCACTCAGGGCACTGACTCGCAGGGCGAAGTGACCGTACGTTTAGAGAAAGGCGGGCGCATCGTCAACGGTAATGGCGCCGACACCGATATTCTCGCGGCGTCGGCCAAGGCCTATATCAATGCGTTAAACCTGATGTATGCCGGTGCGGCAAAACCCCATCCGCAGGTAGCTGACGTTTGATCGACGAACTGCGCAGGCGCGCCTACCTCAGCGCCATGCAAGTGGTTAGCTGGCTGCCCCGGCAGGTGCTGCCGTTTGCCGGCCCCGCCCGGCCGGAGTGGCAGCCACCCGTTGCTGAGGCGGCTCCGCAGGCCTTGGCGCCGGCGCCGCAAGTGCTACCGGTGGCACCGCCGAGCGCAGCCCCGGCGGTATTAATTGAGCCACCGCGCGCGCGGATTGAAGTGCCGCGTCCAGCCGCCACCTCGCGGCCGCTCAGTGTGGTCGAGACAGCGCCAGAGGAGGTGCTTGAACCCGCGCCAAAAGCCCTGCCGCCGCCACGTTTCAGTCTGCAATTGCTGCGCGCGGGCAGTTGCGCGCTATTAGTCGAACTACCGTCCGGCGAGGTGTTTGCCCGACGTGACCCGGCCTACTTGTTGCTGCAAGATCTGCTGCGCGCCGCCGGTTTACCGCCGGTGCCACAGGTTATCGGCGAGCCGGTGCGCTGGCCGTTGCTGGTGCGCGGCAATATGGACCAAGGTCCGCAGGCCGCCCTGGAATTTATCCAGAGTTACCTCGCGGCGCAGCTTGAGCAGCAAGAGCGTTGCGCCTGCGTCTGGCTGGTGGGCTTGCCCGCCATCCGCTATGCCGGTGAGGCGGACGAATCGGCCTACAACCGTGAATTGCAAATTGAGGGTGTCGGTGTTGCGTGGGCATTGCCGGGGCTGGAGTTATTGATGGAAGAACCCCAGCGTAAAGCCGCGCTGTGGCAAAGCATGCGCCGCCTGATGACGCGCTGGAACGGCGCTCCCGTGGACAATGATTAAATGACCAACGCTATTAGCTTTCGCCGCATGACCATTAACGATCTGGATGCGGTGCTAGAGATCGAATTCGCCGCCTATAGCCATCCCTGGACGCGTGGCATCTTCACCGACAGCCTCAACTCTTATGAGTGCTGGCTGATGTTTGATGGCAGCCAGCAAGTGGGCCACGGGGTGATCAACTTGATCATCGACGAGGCGCACTTACTCAACCTGACCATCAAGCCGCAAAGCCAAGGGCAGGGTTATGGCTACCTGCTGCTGGAGCGTTTGATGCAGCGCTCGCTCGAGCTGAAAGCCGGCGAATGCTTTCTTGAGGTGCGCGCCAGCAACCAAGTTGCTTACCGTCTGTATGACCGTTACGGCTTTAATGAAATTGGCCGGCGGCGCGATTATTACCCAGCCGTCGGTGGCAATGAAGACGCCCTAGTGATGGCCTGCACCTTGTTTGAGTGACACCGCCTAGGAGTGTCTCAGATGGACTATCAAACCTATGGCGACCCCGAAGGGTGTCCGGTGTTTTACTTTCACGGCGCCCCGGGTGCGCCCGTGGAGGCCGTTTGGTTAGCCGCTGCGGCGCAGGCCAATGGTTTGCGCATTCTGGCGCTGCAACGCGATAGCCTCGATCTAAGCATGCAGGGGCAGGCCTATATCGCCGAGTTAGTGGCTGCCGTACTGCGTTTGGCGGGCGGTCAGCCGGTGCATCTGTTGGGTTTTTCAATTGGCGCCAGTCTGGCCTTACGTGTAGCCGCGCAACTGCCCACGCCGGCCGCCGATGTTTGGCTGGTCTCGGCAGCCGCGCCCTTAGAGTGGCCAGCGAGCTGGCAGGGTATGGGGGCAGGGCGCTACACCTTCGCCATGGCGCAAAAATATCCGCGGCTGTTTAAGTGGGTCAGCGCCTATCAAGGCTGGTTGGCGCGGCACTTTACCGGCGTGTTGCTGAGTACTTTGTTTCAGGGCGCGCGCGGCGCTGATGCGCAGTTGCTCGGGCAAGCCGAGCGTCGCGAACAACTGACGCGCGTGCAGCAACAGGCGTTTGCGCACGGCGCGGGGGCTTATCTGCGGGATGTGCGTGCCTATGTCGCACCTTGGGCGACGTGCTTGCCGCAGGTGCGTGCGCCGCTACAGTTGTGGCATGGTGATCAAGATAACTGGGCGCCAGTCGGCATGCTGCAAGGGCTGTTCGAGCAGTTCGGTGGCCAGGCACAGGTGCACTGGTTGGCGGGGCGTTCACACTACAGCTGCCTGATCGATGCAGCGCAGCCTCTGTGTGAGCAGTTGGCCGGTAGTTTTACCGAGTCTAATTAACCGTCTGCACGGCCTCTGTGTGGCTCGGGTGACGCCGGCGCGGTAAGCCTTGTCAAAGTCCGCAAGCTGCCCGTATGGTGCGCAACGAAATGCTTGGGAGCATGGGCGATGAACGATTTACAACACCTGTTCGAGAATAACGAGCGCTGGGCTGAAGC
>JBBKVZ010000306.1:0-19600 GCA_037968715.1 Pseudomonas sp. | reverse complement strand
AAGTAGTAGCCGCGTTTACCTGACGACGTGCCCAGACCAAAAAAGCGCCCGGGTTGCTCGGCCATTGCATCGCGAAAATACGGGCGAAAGGTGAAGTTGCGCCCGGTAAAACTATCGGGTTGATCCCAGTTCGACGAGGCGATGGTTTTACCGTCGGTGGCCATTAGGTAGATCACCGCTGCACCGGTGCGTTGGGCGACTTGCTTGAGCAGCTGATTGGCCTGGCTCAGCCGTGTGTGGTCGGTGGGCGCCGCCAGTGCGGCACGCAGGGCTGGTAGGTTGCCGAGCAGGGTGGGCAGCATTTCGTAACGCTGCAGGGTGCCGAGCAGGTTGGCCACATACAGGTCGAGGGTCTGGTTGTTGCGCTCAAGCAACTTCTCTCGGTAGTAACGCTCGGCCAAATGCTGCACCGGCCATAACAGCGGCAGCAGCAATAGAGCCAGCAACAGCAAGCTGCCCCAGCGCGGGCGGCGTGCAGTTGGCGAGGGTATGTTTGTGCTCACGCAATGTCCCTGAGTAAGAGTGCTGCCGGGCTGAAGCTGCTGGCTAAGCCGCGAAGCAAACAAGGCTTGTCACGGTTACCGGCGAGTAACACGGCGCTGAATTGCTCGGCCGGTTCGCCGGCGAAAATCGCTTTCGTGCAGCGCACGGCAGTGTCGTACTAAGCCGTCGCCATGCTGCTGGCGGCGGGTTGGTTGAGGGATGTTAGGCCTAGCGGCGACGTGACCACAAGTTGCTTGCAGCCCTCGCGAGCCAGCGCAGCAGCCCCAGCTGTACAGCGGCGGCGGTTATCCGCCATGTACTGGCGAGTAACCGCCGAATAAGGCTGGATACTCAACTTTTTATAATCATAAGTATTTGTTCTTAAACGACTAAATATTAATTAGAGGCTGGCATGCTGCTTGCGATAGCAGTGATACGCAGGCCTTTGCCACGCGAGAAAATAAATTTAGCAGTGGCTATGCGCTTGCTGTCCGCAACCTGGTTCAAGTCGCGGGCATAAGCAAAAGGCTATGCAGCTGTTAACGCTGCATGGTGTTTTTAGAGCTCGCTTTGCTACCGATTAAAGCCGCGCTGCCAGTGCGCCGGCTTTGCACAGCCAGGCTTGGCGTTGCGTTAGGGTTGAGCTAATCAGTGGGCCAAACATCAAGGTTCTCAGTGGTTTTATGCCACAAAAGGCCAAGGTGGTTTTTTCCAGTTGATGGATTGCCGGCATGCGGTAGACCCATTTGAAATACCAGGGTGGTGTGTCCATTGGCACTAACAGATGCGCGGTGCGCCCGCTTAACAGCTGATCTGGGAAGGCTGCGCCAGCGCGGTATTTAAAGGCAAAGCCGGGCAGCAGCAAGCGATCGAGAAAGCCCTTCAACAGCGCTGGCACGCCGCCCCACCAAAGCGGAAAAACCAAGCACAGATGCTCAGCCCAGCTGATTGCCGCCTGCGCCGCTTGCAGGTCCGGCTCCAGGGCCTGATTGCGTTGATAACCTGCATGCAAAATTGGGTCGAACTCCAGCTCCGCTAAGTGCAGCAATCGCACCTCATGCCCTGCAGCGCGGGCGGCCGCGACATAGGTTGCACTGAGGGCGCCGCAATAACTGTCACTCGCCGGGTGCGCCAAAATTACCAAAATTCGCTTAGCCATGCTGTCCACTCCATAACTGAAGTAGACAGCTTAAGGTCTGCCCCTAATGGCAGAGTCAAGCAGGCGTTGCCGACCGGCTCTCGAGTGCCAGATCGCAGGGCGCAAAAGCAGCTGATTGTGCCTCGCTGCTTGTTATGCAACTGCGGATCTGCGCTTCTACCTGAGCCAACTCAATGCCCAGTGCTTGCAGCCGCATAATCTCAGCACTGACACTCAGGCGCTTGCGCGCAATTGCCTCGGCTAACGCCAGCCAGTCTGGCTCAGCGCCGTGCCCGGACAACACCACGCAGAGCTCTGCCAAGCGAAAACCCAAGCCTTGTGCCTGTTTAATCAGCTGAATCAGTAATATTTCATTTGCCCCATAGACCCGATACGCGCCTTCCCGCTGCACCTGTCCGAGCAGACCTAGCGCCTCGTAGTGACGAATCGCCTTAACCGAGGCGCCCGCCAGTTTGGCCACTTCACCGATATACATCGAAACTCCTTTATTAGCATCGCTATGCGTTACATCAAACGCCTGAGCCACGTAGGCCTACAGAACAAAATGTAGCGTCGCGGCGGGGCAGGTTAAAAGCAACTGCGCAGCTGCACCGCAAAGGCGTTAAGCGAGCAAGCCTTGACAGCCTGTTCGCGGCTAGAAGGTTGCTGAATAACAGCACGATTATTTTTAAAGTCGTCCACTTGCCTCAGAACATTGTAACCAACGATGGTGGGTTATCTTGATTCCCCGACTTGCCCTTAACTGTTGCTTAGGGTTTGCCTGCATCCGCCTGGGCTGATGCAGGTTGTACTGACTACCTGTGGGCTAGCCCTCATGGGGACTTAACCAGGCATTGCGCTGTAGGCGCTACGACGGCTGGATAGTTCTGTCTTGGCGCAAAAGAACCACCTTCGTTGTGGCTGGCGTTAACATCGCTGGATAATCACGGTGCGTGACGTCACTATTTTTTATGGCAAAGAGTCACTTTGATATGCACAACACGAGCAACGCTATGGCTGAAGGCAACCGCAACTCATGGCTCTGGCCAGCGCTTTTTAGTGTGCTGGCGTTTGCGGCAAATTCTATTTTTTGTAGGCTAGCGCTGATCAACGGCGACATCGATGCGCAGTCATTTACAGCGATTCGCTTGAGCAGTGGCGCGCTATTTTTACTCTGTTTGCTCAAGCTGCGCAGGCCCGCTCAGGCCATCGGCGGCAGTTGGCGAGGTGGCCTGGCGTTGTTTGTGTATGCGTACCTGTTCTCCATCGCTTACGTGCAGCTTGGCGCGGGAGTTGGTGCGTTGATTTTGTTTGGCACGGTGCAAATCACCATGTTCAGCTTTGCGTGGATCAAAGGTGAGCACTTTAAAGCACGCGTGCTGCTTGGCATGCTGCTGGCCTTTGCCGGCTTAGTTGCGCTGCTGATGCCCGGTGCCAATACGCCGCCGCTTGGCAGTGCGCTGGCTATGCTGCTTTCTGGCGTGGCCTGGGGCGCGTATTCGTTGCTCGGTAAACGTTCAGTCACACCACTGGCCGACACGGCCGGAAACTTTATGCGCAGCATGCCGTTCTTGCTGGTGCTGGGCTTTACCATTCCCGTGTTGGGTGAGCTGCATGTAAGCACGCCAGGACTGCTCTATGCATTGGGCTCGGGTGTGCTGGCGTCGGGTGCGGGTTATGCCATTTGGTACGCAGTGGTTAAACAGGTTGGCGCCCAGCAGGCCGCCACACTTCAGCTCAGTGTGCCGGTGCTTGCATCAATTGCTGGCGTGCTACTGCTAAGCGAACCGATGACGATGCGCTTGCTGATGACCTCGGCAGTGGTGCTCTGCGGCGTAGCAATGGCACTTATGCCATGGCCTGCGCGGTTTGCTCGCTAATGCTTAGCGTGGCCCAGTTGCTGCTTTAGGCGATAGTAACTAGGCCAAGCGCGAGTGCGCCTTTAATCTTTTATCATCACTTCAGGCATGCGATTTAACCTGCCATGAATAGCGTGGTGAATAAACGACAGTTTAGAACGTACTGTTTGTGTGAGCACAAACGGATAAGCATCATTCAAGCCCATGCTGCGATTTAATGAGTTTAGAATGACCGAGAAATCCATCCAAGTATCTAAGATGCTAGTAATCGATGTTTGCGAAGAAAAGAAGTAGGCGTCTTGGGGTAAATTTAACTCGGCAACGTCTTCATTGTTGTTTGTGTTTCCGCTGGTCGACCCAGTGATAGAGAAATTTTGCGCCGTCTCGAGGGTGTCGATAATGTGCATGTAATGCGCCCAGGTCTCTGCCCAATCCTCGTAAGGGTGCATGGTGGCGTATTCACTAATAAATGCATCACGCCAATTTTCAGGTGCGCCATTCTTGTAATGGGTATTCATGGCTTCTTGGTAATCTAACGCGTCGTCACCAAAATATTTTTTACTTAACGCATGTTTTTCCGGTGAGTCTAAAATGAGCTTGTCGAAGTAATAATGGCCTAACTCATGTCGAAAGTGTCCGAGCAATGTGCGGTATTGTTCGCCTAGGGCCATTTTTGTATTGGCGCGCGCAACGTCGTCGGCTTCGGCTAGGTTAATAGTTATATGGCCGCAGTCGTGGCCGGTAAACACCATGTTAGTATCTTTTAATTGGCTGACAAAGTGATCGCTGACATCGCGGTCAGCAATAAAGTCGAAACTTAACCCGCCTTCCGGTTCCTGGCGAATATTATGCAATGGTAGCGATAAGGCTTTCAGGGTGTATAAAGCACGGCGTTTAGCTATTTCCATTTTCTGCCATAATGGAATGTGCTCGACTATGGACAAGTCGGGTATTGTTTCATTAAAGCGACAAGCGAAACACAGAGATTCACCTTCGTTGGCCGTCGGCACGAAGGTGTTCAAATTAACCATGCCATTACAGGTATTATAATTGGCATGGTTGTCGCATTTTTGAAAGCGAACATCCGGTCGTGCTGCTTTGAAGTATTCTCCGCTTTCTTGGTCTAACTCATAAGGTTCAACTTTGTCGAAGTTGTCATCCAGCCCGACAGTTCTGTTACAAGCAACGCAATTGTTGCTTTCAAAAAACAAAATCTGCTGATCTTTGCAGTTGCAGGTAAAAGTTTTCATATAATTACTTGGCTCGCAAAAGAGGAGGGTGGATAAACAATCTCAGCAGAAAGTCATGACTCAGCGCCCGAAAAATATACGCCTATCATGCCTGCATGCTCTGAGTTGGCGGTCAGTATAACAAAAAATCAGTAGCCTATTGCGTGGAAGGAAAGCCATGATGGACTTGAAATTTTACAGCCTTGTGACGGCATTTTTGCAGCGTTAAGCGCCAGTACTTAAATATAAATAATACAATGACTAAGCTCTGCTGCTTGTTATACGTGTCCGAGAAGTTGTTGATGGCGATTGTGTAGAGTTGCTTTGCTGCTGATGATAGGTGGGTCAACTTTCAGGTGTGATGGTTGGAGTTTGACTGGATTCTGCAGTTAATTTCAAACGGTCAGCTTTGCTGATGTATTTAGATCTATTGGGTGGCGCCAATTTGGCACTGGCTTTTTTGGCGTGAGCCTTTAATAACTGTTTTATTTTTTTGCGACGATTCATATTTTTTTACTCGGCGTGTAACGTCTCTAATAGTATCGGCTCGAAATATTCAATCAGTTCTCTACAGCTTATTTTTTGCTCTTTGTTGAGTGCTCTGGTTTAAAAGAGCTCTGCTATGAGTGGAGTGATCAACTGAGGCCAGTCTCTTTCAAGCGTTGCACTTATGCTATGCATTCAGGGCGTGAAGGCCGCTATGACCGTCTGAGCGGTCTGCTGGTCGTGCTGTCACGCCTACGGCTTATTCAATGGTGTGGTCTTTTTCACTGCGACTGATGATCGCGGCACCCACCAAATCACCGGTCACATTCAGCGCGGTAGCCCCCATGCCAACCAGTGAGTCAATCGCTGCGAGCAGGGCAACCGTCTCGATCGGCAAGCCCACTTGAGCGAACACGGTGGCGATCATGATGATCCCGGCCCCCGGCACACCTGCCGTACCTATAGTTGCCAGCGTTCCAACGACGACGATTTGTGCCATCTGCATCAGGTCCAGCGGTACACCGATCACGTTGGCGGCAAATACGGCGGATATCGCTATGCGGATTGCCGCACCATCCATGTTGATCGTCGCTCCCAGAGGCAGAATGAAGCTATACGCCCGATGCGAGAGTCCCATGTTGCTGGCAGCATCCATGGTGATCGGCAATGTGCCAGAACTACTCTGAGTGGCGAAGGCGGTAATCACGGGTGTCCTTGCATGCCGTATGAAATTACCGACTTTGACACCCGACACCAGCATGGCCAAGCAATACAGGGCCGCGTGCACGAATAAGGCGATATACAGCACCAGTACCATGCCCGCCAATGACGTAATGGTGGCGGTCCCCTGCTTTGCCACGGTACTGGCCACGATAGCGAATATGCCGATGGGCAAGTAATGCAGCACGCCGCGCATGATCATCATGGTGGCTTCGTTGAGCCCCTCGACAACCTTGAGCACCTGTTTGGCGGAATCTGCATAAACCGCAGACTCGCGCAGCTTTAGCAGTGCCAGGCCAAAGGTCACGGCGGTAAATATGATGCCGAGCATGTTCATCTGCACAAAGGCGGTAAACAGATTGTCTGGAACGATACTGAGGATGACCTGAACGATACTGGCCTGATTCTTCACCTCTACCGTGGCATCGCTAGCAAGTTGCATACCGGTGCCCGGAGATAGCACTGTCGCTACGGCAATGCCGACAATCATGGCAATGGCTGTCGTTAGCAGGTACCAGGCAATAGTTTTCCGGCCAAGGCGTCCGACCCCGCCGGCATCTCCTTGGTTAACACCCATAATCAAGGTAAACAGCACAATAGGGACGATCAGAAACTTCAGCAGTCTCAGTAGCAGTTCACCCAGGGGAGCAAGCCAGTCAACCACCGATTGCCCGGCAAACAGCCCGACGGCGATACCTAGTATCAAGGCAATGGTGATGCGAAGTATCAGAGACGACTCTGTATACGTTTTGAACAATGCATGCATGGCTTCTATTCTGAATTAAATGTGGACAAGCAGCAGGCTCGCACAGTGATGCCGCCATTCAGGCGGTAAGGCGGCAAGGCGCGAATCTGCGAAGTATATGAGCGGCTGCAGGAGTGAGTGCAACACGGTTATTGAATTGAGGCTGCAACATCAGGCCGGATTGTCATGGTCTTTTGCATCACATCCCCCAAGCTGCGCTCGGTGCTGTCTCGAAAACGCGTAGCGATTCAGCTCGTGGCAACATCAGTAGCTCACTGAGGAGAACGTCAATGGCAAAGGTTTCTGCTTGGTGCGCAGTTATCGCCGCTTGTGTTGCCCTGTCGGCCCATGCGGCAGAGGGGCTGGTTGACGTGCCCAGCCCTTATACCGCCAAGGCCACCATGGATAGGCTCGAAGAGCTGGTTAAGGCGCGAGGCTTGAATGTTTTCGCGCGCATTGATCACGCGGCCGCTGCGGCGCAGATTGGTAAGACGTTGCGCCCCACTGCGCTGCTTATTTTCGGTAATGCACAAGGCGGTACGCCATTCTTGGCATGCGCGCAGTCGGTCGGTATCGATCTGCCACTCAAAGCTCTGGTTTGGCAAGACGCGGCAGGCCAAGTTTGGCTAAGTTACAACGCACCGTCCTTTATTGCCCAACGCCACGCGGTCGCCAATTGCCCTGCGGTCTCAGGTTTGCAAAAGGCCCTTACGGGCATCGCTGCAGCAGTCGTAGCCCAATAGCGGGCAGCGGGGCAGCGCGGTGCATGTCCTGACGCTATGAAGGCTTAAGGCAATTACCCTGCTATTAAAAAACCCCTGAGGCGCGGGCCTGAGGGGTTTTGTTTTCTAGCCTAGCGCTTGTGGCGCCAGCTATTTACGCCGCCACTGGTCTTGCCACTGGATGAATTGGCCGGCAGGGGTTCTTTCGATGGTTTTTTTGCCGGCGATGGCTTCTACGTCGCTGAGTTGGATACCGTTCTGGGTTGCTAGTTTCTGGTATTCAGCACGCCGCGCTTGGTTGATCAGGCGGGCGATTTCATCCACGTCTGCGCCGGGTTTGACCACACCGAGGTAGCCGTTGGGCATTTCACCGAGTTGGCCGCTGATTTTGGCGTCGCCGAGGGCGGACATGGCTTCGTTGAGGTTCATGGCCAGCGCCGGCAGGCTCAGGCTGAACAGCAGGAAGAGGCTAGCGATTGATTTTGACAGGGTCATGGTGGGGCTCCTTAGAACAGTCCGCTGGACTCGCTGAACATGCTGTCTAGCGCCTTATCCACCTTGATGTAGATTTGGTGCTCGATCTTCACGTTGAGGTTGATATTGATCGGCTCATTGGGCATCGCCAGCTGTACCGTTGGGGTACAGGCTGCGCTCAGCAGGCCCATTAGCAGGGCCGCGAAACTACTACGTAAGCGCATGACGCTTCTCCTTGAGTTAAGGCTCCTTCGCGGATGCCGCATTGCGCTCCAGCATACGCTGCTGCACCCGTTGCTGGATGATCTCGTTTACTTTGTCGGTTAATTGCAAACTGGCCAGCAGGGTCGGAATATCTTCCTCTAGGTTGATGTTGAAGTGGATCGGGCGGCCCTGTTCGATGGCCGGATTGCGCCCTTCAAGACGCATTGCCAAAAGCAACTTGCCGTGTCGATCATAGTCAACCTGGCTACTCAGTGTAGTGAAGTGAAAGTCTTCTAAAGATTGCGTTACCAGTTGCATGGCCGGATTGCTGCGGCCCAGTGCCTGGATGCGCGCTGAATGAAATTCCAGCTGTCCGCCGGGGGCGCGGACAAACACTTGGCCTTGTTCTATCTCGATGCCGGCGGGGCTGATGCTTAGCGGCAGTTGGCCGTCGATCAATCCGCTACCGGCCAAGCCTTCGGCCGGGTAGAGGGTGAAAAGCTGATTGATGTCCAGACCTTGCAGCTGCAGGGGAAACAGCAGTTTGTGCTGTTGCAGGTTCCACTGGCCGGGATCGAGGCGGAGCATGCCGCCCATTACGGCGGCTTGGGCCTGTTGCACCTTGAGCAGCCCCTTGCTCGGTTGTGCATGTGCTGCGGTGTAGGTGCCGCTTAGCAGCACCGGGCCGATGGGCATGCCCGAGTTGATTTGCTCCACGCGCAGCTGGGTCAATGCGAGATAGAGCTGACGTTGATCCAAACGCAGTTTTAGCTGCGCATCCAAGCCGCTAATTTCGCTGCGGTCATAAATGCCGGCGAGGCCTTTGCCGTTGAGCTCCAGTTGTATATTGGGCGTATCACTGTTTGGCGCGATGTTTACGCTGGCGTTGCCGGTTAGCCGGCCGTTGTTGAGGCCGAGCAGCGCCGGCCAGTCGGCCAGGGTTTGGCTCAGTGGGTTGCCGGCACGCAGAAACACTTCCCTTAGCTGCGTCTGCAGTTGCAGGCCCTGACGGCTGTTGTGTTGCAGTTGCACGGCCAACTGCAAGCCGCTATCTGCCGACAGCTGACCGTTTAGCTCGAGCTGTTGCTCGCTGGCCGTGAGCTTGCCTTGCCAGCGCCAGCCTTGCGGTTTCAGCGTCGCATGCGCAAGGCGTTGGATGGCCAGCGTAGCGGGGCCGTGCAGGCTCCATGTTGGCAGGCTGCCGTTGTGATGCTGCACTTGTAGCTGTAAACCTTCGGTGCCGGCACTCGCCTGGCGCAAGCGCAAATCTGCACCGTTCAGTTCGCCCAGTGCGAGCTGTGAGCCTTTGTTTAGGTCGAGGCGCAGTTGTTCAGCGTCTACATAAGCGTTGAAGTTCAACTTGCTTTGCAGGTCGCGCAGCTGCCAGTCACCCACCGCAAAGCCTGGGCTAATGAACTTGAGTTGCGCCTCGTCCAGCTGTGCGGCCCACGGCAGTGCGTTGGCCAGGGCCAGGTTAGCCTGCAGGTCGAATTGGCTGGTGCCGCTACTGGTCAGACTGAGCGCCAGTGGCAGCGAGCGCTCGGCGAGGTTGGCGGCGAGTGCGGCGAGTGGGCTGCTGGGTTGAATACGCAGGTGCAGTGAGTCTGGCTGTAAGGCTGCTGGCAGTGTGCTTAACCATTGGGCGGGGATTTGCTCCAACTGCAGATCGGCCTCTAGGTGCTCGGCGAACCATTGACCTTCGACGCCACGGGCGGCGATGGCAAAACTGCCTTGCACCCGGCCCACACTCGGTATGGACCAAGGCTGTGGCAGGCTGACGCTGGCCTCGAATTGGCCGCTGGCGCTGCGCAGTTGCTTTAAATTCAGGGCACCAGAGGGCAGCTGTAATTGCCAGCTCGCCGAGAGTTGTGCGGCGCTCGGGGCGCTGGGTAGTTGCGCGTCGGCGGCTAGCGCCCACTGGCTGAGCCAGTCTTGCAAGGCGGCGGCCTGGCTGAGGTCGGCGGCGCTCAGCTGGCCGCTCCATAGCGCCCCCGCTGGGTTGGTGCGTAGGCTGCTGTGCAGGTTCAGCTGGTCTTGTCCGTCGACTGCCAAGCTCAGTTGCAGGTCCGCCGCCGCAGCGTCGCCCTGCAGTTGGGCTCGCCATGCCAGCAGTTGCTCGCTGTGTTGCAGGTTAACCAACAGCTCCACAGTCTGCGGGGCCGCTTGTGTCTGGTTCAGTTGCAGGTCGCCGTGCAGCGTGCAGCGCCCGCTGGCGCAGGGCAGTTCGGCCGTGAGTTGCTCGACGTGCAAACTGTGCGGCAACCAAGCCAGCGCTGCGACCAGTTGCTGTAAATCAAACGCAGCAGCAGTGGGCTTGGGCTGGTTATTCTCTGCGGCGGGCTGCCAGGCAACGGCGAGACGCGCGAGGCGAATATGCTGCCAGAAGGGCGGGGTTAGACTGAATTGCGCCCAGCCCAGATGTAGACCTTGCGCCGTGACTTGGCTGCGGCCTTGATTGTCGCGCTGCTCTACGTCGAGGCGCGCCAAGCCAATGCCGGTTAGCGACAGGCTCGGGCCCTGCCAGTCGAGCCGTTCAATTGCGTGACGCTCGAGCAGGCGTAGCCAACTGACGTAGCTATAACCGCCAAGTAGCATCAGCAATATAAGCACGCTGAAGATTCGCAGCCCAGAACGCCGGCTGATCATGGGGACATTTCCATTGTGGTGAGCGCAGGTTGCTGCCCGGACGGTAACCCATGAGTTGTGGGCTGCCAATCAACGACTGGCGGGGCGTGGAAAAAGCGGGTTTGCTCGCGCTATCGGTCGGGGCTTGAAATAGCTAGCAGGCCAAGTTGTTGACCCCAGTCAAGCGTCGTTGGCCGCAAGCCCCGGACACTGCACCGAGCAGACGCGCCGGGAGAAGCTTATATGTGTGCAGCCATCGTATGGAACAGCCAACTGATCAGTCGTTACGCACAAGGGGCGACGGGCTGCGGTAATTACCCGCACGTCAGTCAGTTTCATCGCGGCATCGCGTCCCTCGATCTGTTGCGGGCCTTGCGCGCCAGTCGACGCGCCGGGCATAGGCTGGCGCTGGCGGTACAGCTGCCAATGGCGCGCGGTAACGGCGCAGACGTTCAGGCGGCGAGCAATGGCGATATCAGCGTTTACTTGGATCACCTGGAGCGCGAGGTCGACATGCTTAGCTGTCACCTCGGCGCCGAGCAACGCATCGAGCAATTTCACCTGAGCGGCGGCACGCCCAACGCGGCTGGCCTGACGCGGCTGATGAGGCACTTGCATAAGCGCTTTAACTTCCATGCGCAGCCGGTTGGTGATTACAGCATCGAGATCGAGTTGCCCCATGCCGATTGGGCAACCATGGGCTTGCTGCGTGAATTGGGCTTTAACCATGTGAGTATCGGCGTGCCGGATATCAATCCGCTGACTGGCGAGGCGTTGCAGGACTTTCAAAACCCGCAGCAAACCCGCTCGTTAATTGATGCTGCGCGGGCGCTGCATTTTCGTTCGGTAAATATTGACCTCGGTTATGGCCGTGCGTGGCAAACGGTGAGTAGTTTTGCCGCCAAAACGGCGGCTATTATTGAGCTGCAACCGAGTCGGGTGCTGCTGTTCGATTATGCCCATCCGCCACGGCGTTACCGGGGTCTGAAACGTTTTGTCGACACCGGCTTTGCTGCGCAAAACGATAAGCTGGCGATGCATCGGCATGCGCTTGAGCAACTGCTTGGCGCCGGCTACTGCTATATCGGTCTTGGCCAGTTTGCATTGGCCGATGACGATCTGACCATCGCTCAAGAGGATGCGCGCTTGCAGCACAACTGGCTGGGTTACAGCCGGCAAGCCCATTGCGATCATTTAGGGCTTGGCGTTGGGGCGATCAGCCAGATCGGCGATTTGTATCTGCAGAACATCGCCGATGTGCAGCGTTATCAAAGCCAGTTGCAAATGGGCCAGTTGGCTATTTTTCATGGTTTGCGCTGCTCCACGGATGAGCAGTTGTGTCGTGCGCTAATCGAGGCGTTGCTGTGTGATTTTCAAGTGGATCTGCGGGCTATCGAGGCGCGTTTCAGGCTGGTGTTTCGCGACTACTTTGCGCCGGTCTGGCCCTTGCTGGAGCAGATGGCATGCGATGGTTTGCTGGTGCTCAGCCGCGAGACTCTTCGCGTATTACCGGCGGGGCGTTTACGGGTTACCGCCATCTGTAAGGTGCTGGAACACAACAGCGTATTGCGCGGCTAATTCTAAGCTGGGCGTGCGGACTTGAGCGGTGCCTGAGTTAGTTCGTGCGGGGTTTATTTGTTGTTGGTTTGTGGGTTGTTCTCGCGACGAGTGCGTTGGCGCTTTTGCCACGCGTGGGAAACCCAGCGCCGCCAGTACAGCATGGTCAGGCAATAACCTAGGGCAGCGGCAATCAACCCGGTGATCACCGAGCCGAGCAGAAATGGTTGCCAGTTGCTGCTCAATAATGCACCTATCCAGCTCATGGAGAGGGTGTCCGGCATGCTGATGGGCGGGGTTTGCAGCAACCAGCAGCCAAACTTATAGGTGCAATAAAAAATCGGCGGCATGGTCAGCGGATTGGTCAGCCATACCAAACCAACCGAAATCGGCAGATTGGCCCGGCTGGCCACAGCCAAGCAGGCGGCTAAGAGCATCTGCATCGGCATTGGAATAAAAGCGGCAAACAAGCCGGTCGCCATGGCCCGTGCCACTGAGCGGCGATTGAGATGCCACAAATTGGGCTCGTGCAACAGCCCGCCCAGAAACCGTAACGAGCGATGCTCTTTAAGTTTTTCTGGGTTTGGCATGTAACGCTTAAAAAATCGACGTGGCATCGGTGATCTCTGCGGGCCCAAGCACACATTATGCACGGCTTTTAGCTGCGATCCGTCATTGCGATTGTCACAGAGTTTAAGCGCGCTGCATCAGCCCCGGTAAATCTGGCTGAGTGGCTATGCTCAGGCGAGGTTTTCGCTTGCCAAGGAGTGGGAGATGCGCATAGGGCTGCTGGCGCTTGCAGCGGGATTATTGACGCTGCGTTTTTTACCGCAACTGCCACCGCTATGGCTGTTGCTGTTAGTGCTGCTGTGCGGTTTGCGGCTGCTGCCAACGCGCGGCTATGCACTGGGATTATTGCTTATCGGTTTTGCTTGGGCGTGCTTCTTTGCGCAGCTGGCGCTGGATGATCGATTGGCGCCGGAGTTGGATAATCGCACCTTGTGGCTCGAAGGGCAGGTGGTCGGCTTGCCGGAACTGCGCGACGGTGTGTTGCGCTTTCAGTTGTCTGATGCGCAGGCGCGGCGCGCCAACTTGCCATCATTAATGCGTTTGTCGTGGACCGCCGCCCCACCTGTGCGCGCGGGTGAGCGCTGGCGGTTAGCTGTGCAGTTGCGCAGCCCGTATGGGTCGGTCAATCCGCAGGTCTTCGACTACCAAGCGTGGCTGTTGGCGCAGCACATCGGTGCGCTGGGCAAGGTTAAGGCGGGTAAGCGCTTAGCGGCGGCGGTAGGGTTGGCCGGCTGGCGTGATCAATTGCGTCAGCGAATGCTCAAAGTTGATGCTTTTGGCCGCCAGGGCGCGTTGGCCGCATTGGTGCTGGGCGACGGCTCGGGGCTTACCCGGGCGGACTGGCAGTTGCTGCAGGCTACCGGCACGGTGCATCTGATGGTGATTTCTGGTCAGCAAATCGCCCTGATGGCGGGTTTGCTGTACGCATTAGTGGTGGGTTTGGCACGACTGGGCTGGTGGCCTAAACGCTGGCCTTGGTTACCTTGCGCCTGCGTGCTCGCCGGCCTGGCGGCTCTCGGCTATGGCCTGCTGGCGGGCTTTGATGTGCCCGTGCGGCGCGCCTGTGTGATGGTGGCATTGGTGCTGTTGTGGCGGTTGCGCTTTCGCCATCTGGGCATCTGGCTGCCGTTGCTGTTAGCTCTGGATGCGGTGTTGCTGGTCGAGCCGTTAGCCAGCTTGCAGGCGGGGTTCTGGTTGTCTTTTGCGGCGGTTGGCTTGTTGGCGTGGATATTTGCCGGGCGGTTGGGCGCTTGGCCGTGGTGGCACACCTGGTGGCGGGCGCAGTGGGCGATGGCGCTGGGCTTATTGCCGTTGCTGTTGGGCTTGAATTTGCCGATCAGTCTCAGTGCGCCATTGGCGAATTTACTCGCTGTGCCTTGGCTAGGAGTATTGGTGACGCCGCTGGCACTCTTGGGGACTTTGCTGTTGCCAGTGCCTTGGCTAGGAGAGGGCTGTTTGTGGCTGGCCGGCGGCTTGTTAGAGCTGTTGTTCAGCTTGCTGGCGCAGCTTGCCAATTGGGCGCCGGTGTGGCTGCCGGCAAGTGTTTCGATTGGCGCCTGGTTGCTGGGCTGTCTTGGCGTGTTAGTGCTGTTATTACCGGCCGGTGTGCCAATACGGGGCTTGGGCTGGCTGCTGATTTTGCCTTTGTATTTTGCCCCGGTAAGGCTGCCGCCGCCCGGTGAGGTCGAGGTTTGGCAATGGGATGTGGGCCAAGGGCTGGCCATACTGCTGCGCACCCGAAACCACAGCCTGCTGTATGACGCAGGCCCCAAACATGCCGATTTTGATCTGGGCGCCCGCATCGTACTGCCGGCAATGCGTGGGCTGGGGGTGAACAAACTCGATGTGATGCTGCTCAGTCATGCCGATATGGATCACGCCGGCGGCGCCTTGGCGATTGCGGCTGGGTTGCCGGTTGAGCGGGTGTTAAGTGGCGAGGCCGATGAGCTGCCGCCGGACTTAGTCGCGCAGCCGTGTGTTGCCGGTGAGCAATGGCAGTGGGACGGCGTGCGTTTTAGTACGTGGCGCTGGCAGCAAGCGCCGGCCGGTAATCCATCTTCATGTGTGTTGTTGGTCGAGGCGCGCAGTGGCGAGCGATTGCTGTTAACCGGCGATCTCGATAGCCACGGCGAGCGGGCGCTGCTACTGAGTGGTTTTGATTTGCGCGCGCACTGGCTGCAGGCACCGCACCACGGCAGCTTAAGTTCCTCATCGATGGCTTTTTTACGCGCTGTGGCGCCACGGGCAGTGCTGGTTTCACGGGGGCGGCACAATGCCTATGGTCATCCACATCCACGTGTACTCGCCCGTTATAAAGCCATTAATGCCCGGGTTTACGACAATGTTGCCAGTGGCGCTTTGCGCATTCAATTGGGCCGTAGCGAGCCTGCGCAAGGACAACGTGAAGTGGCGCATTTCTGGCAGTGAAAAATGCCAACCGCAGCGGTCGGCGTGCTGACGCCCCTATGCTAGAGTGTGGCCACTTTTTATTGGGGGGTGGCTTGCGTGTGGGAATTAGTTAAAGCCGGTGGCTGGATGATGCTGCCAATTATTTTTAGTTCGATTGTTGCCACCGCCATTATCGCTGAGCGTCTGTGGACCTTGCGCGCCAGTCGCGTCTCGCCGCCGCATTTGCTCGGTCAGGTGTGGCGCGGGATTAAAGACAAGAAACTGAATGGGCAAAAGCTCAAAGAGCTGCGCCTGTCATCGCCGTTAGGTGAAGTGCTGGCTGCTGGTTTGGCTAATTCCAAGCATGGTCGCGAGATCATGAAAGAGTGCATTGAAGAGGCGGCCAGCCGGGTTATCCACGAGCTGGAGCGCTACCTGAACGCCCTCGGTTCGATTGCCGCCATGGCCCCGTTGTTAGGGTTGCTGGGGACAGTGTTTGGCATGATCCAAATTTTCAGTGGTTTTATGGATGACGGTATGACCAACACTGCCGTGCTGGCCAGTGGTATTGGTAAGGCCTTGATCACCACGGCCGCCGGCCTGCTGGTGGCGATTCCAGCGGTGTTTTTTCATCGTTATCTGCTGCGCCGGATTGATGAGCTGGTGGTGTCCATGGAGCAAGAAGCCATCAAACTAGTCGAAGTGGTGCAGGGCGATCGTGAGGTGGATTTCAACGAGGAAACTAAAGCGTGAAATTTCGTCGCAGAGCGGGCGGGGCGGCTCGCGAAGAGGTTTCTCTCAACCTCACCTCATTGATAGACGTGATCTTTGTGCTGTTGCTGTTCTTTGTGGTGACAACCACCTTTAGTCGGCCCAGTCAGCTAAAGATTCAATTGCCAGAAGCCTCCAGCGGCAGTCCGCAAACGCAGAGCGAGTTAAAGCAATTGGAAATCGGCATCAGTGCCGATGGCCAATATGAAGTCAATGCGCAAACTCTGCAGGTCAGTGACCTGACGAGTTTGATGGCGGCCCTGCAGCGCGAGTCGGCGGGCGATAACAGCCTGCCGCTGACCATCAGCGCCGATGGCAAAACGCCGCATCAGGCTTTTATTACCGCGATGGATGCTGCCGGCAAACTGGGCTTTGCTCATCTGCGGATCACCACCGTTGAGGCCAAGGCCGCGCCTTGATGAGCTTCGCTGAGCGATTAGTGCAGGCTTGGTATCACGGCCATCCAGCGTTGCGCCTGTTGCGTCCGCTGGAGTGGCTATACCGCGCTGTAGTGCGCCGCAAACGAGCCAACTTTGTTGCTGGGCGCGGCACTATCTACCGCGCGCCGGTGCCAGTGCTGGTGGTGGGCAATATCACCGTCGGTGGCACCGGCAAGACCCCGTTTATTCTGCATTTAATTGAACATTGCCGTGCGCGTGGGCTGCGCGTTGGCGTGGTCAGTCGCGGCTACGGCGCTACGCCGCCAAGCTGGCCGTGGCGAGTAACCGCCGAGCAACCCGCCGCACAGGCCGGTGATGAACCCTTACTGATTGTGCAGCGCAGCGCTGTTGCGCTGGTGATTGACCCCGATCGCGCGCGCGCGGTGCAGGCGTTGCTGCGCACTGAGCCGCTGGACCTGATTCTGTGTGATGACGGTTTGCAGCATTACCGCCTCGCGCGTGATCTAGAGTTGGTGCTAATTGACGCTGCCCGTGGCTTGGGTAATCGTCGTTGTCTACCTGCCGGCCCTTTGCGCGAGCCGCTAGAGCGACTGCAAACGGTAGATGCCTTGCTGTATAACGGCGCCAGCGCTGACCGCGCCGATGGTTTTGCCTTTACCTTGCAGCCCACCGCGTTGGTTAATCTGCTCACGGGTGAGCGTCAGTCGCTGGACTTCTTCCCCCCTGGCCAGGCGGTGCATGCGGTCGCCGGCATTGGTAATCCGCAGCGTTTCTTCGCTACGCTCAAGGCGCTACACTGGCAGCCGCTCGAGCATGCCTTTGCTGATCACGCCCAGTACAGCGCCGAACAGCTGACGTTTGTACCGCAATTACCGTTGTTAATGACGGAAAAAGACGCCGTCAAATGCCGAACCTTCGCCCAAGCTGACTGGTGGTATTTAGCGGTGGATGCCCGTCCTTCGCCAGCCTTTAGCCTGTGGCTGGATAGTCAGCTGAATCGCCTGCTGGCACCATCACGCTAAACGCCTGCCGGGTAACGGAGTTCAGTGCTGTTTTTAACCCTTATTAAGGAGTCCCTATGGACCCGAAACTGCTCGATATTCTGGCTTGCCCGCTGTGCAAAGGTCCGCTGCATCTGACTCACGATAAATCTGAGTTGATCTGTAAGGCGGATGCCTTGGCCTTTCCTGTGCGTGATGGCATTCCAGTGATGCTGGAAACCGAAGCGCGCACCCTGACCACCGATGAGCGTTTGGATAAATAAGCAATGAGCACAGAGTTCATCGTTGTCATTCCCGCCCGTTATGCCTCCAGCCGTTTACCCGGCAAGCCGCTGCAAGACATTGCCGGTAAGCCCATGGTTGAGCATGTTTGGCGGCAGGCAAAAAAGAGCCGTGCTACGCGGGTGGTGATTGCCACCGACGATGTGCGCATTGTTGAGGTGTGCCGGGGGTTTGGCGCCGAAGTGGTCATGACCCGGCTTGACCACAACTCGGGTACCGACCGCTTGGCCGAAGTTGCCGAGTGCCTGGGCTTGGCCGCTGATGCCATTGTGGTCAATGTGCAAGGCGATGAGCCGATGATTCCACCGGCGATTATCGATCAGGTAGCGGCCAATTTAGCCGCCCACGCCGAGGCGCAAATCGCCACGCTAGCTGAACCGATTAGCGATGCTGAAACCTTGTTTAATCCGAATGCGGTCAAGGTTGTGGCTGACCAACAAGGGTTGGCCCTGACCTTTACGCGAGCGCCTTTGCCGTGGGCGCGTGACGCCTTTGCTGACGGACGTCAGGTATTGCCTGCGCAAGTACCATATCGCCGACACATTGGTATTTATGCCTACCGTGCGGGCTTTCTCCACGACTTCGTTGCTTGGGGGCCATGCTGGTTGGAAGATACCGAGTGTCTGGAACAATTGCGGGCCCTGTGGCATGGCGTACGGATTCATGTCGCTGACGCATTCGAGTCGCCACCCGCGGGCGTTGATACCGCGCAAGACCTGCAGCGCGTGCGCGGTTTGCTGGGGGCGTGATGCGGGTATTGTTTGTTTGTTTGGGCAATATTTGTCGCTCGCCGACCGCCGAAGGTGTGCTGCGCAAAAAATTGACAGCCGCCGGGCTTGCTTCGCACGTTAGCGTTGATTCCGCCGGGACCAGTGATTGGCATGTCGGCAAACCTGTAGATGCGCGTACGCGTCAGGCTGCGCAGCGTCGCGGCTATGATCTTGCGCAGCTGCGCGGTCGGCAGGTGATGGCCGAAGACTTCAATCGCTTTGAATTTATTTTCGCCATGGACCAAAGCAATTTGCAGTATCTGCGCAGTATCCAGCCGGCCACAGGCCTGGCGCAGTTGGATTTACTCTTGCGCCGATACCAGCTGCCGATCAGCGAAGTGCCTGATCCGTACTACAGCGGGGAAGAAGGCTTTGAGCAGGTTCTGGATCTGCTTGAGAGCGCCTGTGATGGTCTGGTCGCCGAGCTGAAGGAGGCCGTGTGAGCCTAGAGTTGCAAGCCGACGCCTCACTGCAGGCGTTCAATAGCTTCGGCCTCAAGGTCAATGCGCGCTGGCTGGCACAAGCAAACTGCGATGCGCAGGTGCGAGAAGCGCTGGCGCTGGCTAAACAGCGCGATTTGCCGTTACTGGTGATCGGTGGCGGTAGCAATCTGCTGCTCACCGCCGATGTCGATGCACTGGTGCTGCGCATGAGCAGCCGCGGTATTCGTCTGCTGGAAGAGAGCGAGGCCGGCGTACTGGTTGAGGCGCAGGCAGGCGAGCCATGGCATCCGTTTGTGCTTTGGAGTCTAGCGCAGGGCTTGATGGGCTTAGAAAATCTCAGTCTTATTCCCGGTACAGTGGGCGCGGCACCGATGCAAAATATCGGCGCTTACGGCGTTGAATTAAAGGATGTGTTTGCTGGGCTGACCGCGCTGGATCGTCAGACGGGAGAACTGCGTGAATTCAACCTTGAACAGGCCGAGTTTGCTTATCGTGACAGTATTTTCAAACGCGAGGCTGGCCGTTGGCTGATCTTGCGGGTGCGCTTTATGTTGCGCCGTCAGGCTGTGTTACATCTGCAGTACGGGCCTTTGCAACACTATCTACAGTCGCGGGGTATCAGTGCGCCGACGGCCAGTGATGTCAGTCGTGCGGTGTGTGCGATCCGCAGTGAGAAGCTGCCCGATCCGGCCGTGCTCGGTAATGCCGGTAGCTTCTTCAAGAATCCGCTGG